>JAPHRB010000118.1 GCA_026197015.1 Gammaproteobacteria bacterium
ATCTATCACAAACAAATAATGCTAATAAAGTTCGCGCCCTGTTATTTGCAGCAGTACGTTCAGCTGTTCTATGGAGACAATGTGGTGGGAGTCGCTGGCAACTTTTATTATCCAGAAAAAAATATATTGAGAGTGCTGCTAGACTTTTGAAGAAACTATAAATTAAATTACTTAATAAATCATTTGAAAGCTGCGAGGATTTTATCTTTATAAAATCGTTTTATTTTTTTACTAAACACTTCAATGCCAGTTTTTTTATAATATTGTTTATCTTCTGCAGACAAAAGATCCATTTTTCTATGACACTTGTGTCTCGCCCAGGCATTAAAATCAAATTGTTGTGCTAACGAATATAAATACTGGTTTATAAAATGAAAACCACCTTTTTTAGCAATTGAAACGCCAAAGTCTATAATTTTAGGTTCATCTTTATCTGTTATTAATAAGTTTTCAGATCGTTTTAAATCAAAATGAGCAACTTCTCTAACATGCATTTCTTTAATGGCATCTAGCAATTTAACGTAATAATCAGAATCAGGTGGCGGACGTCTTTGCCTGATTGTTTCACCTTCAATATATTCAATTACCAGAAATTCATTGTTAGCCATTCCATAACAGACAGGAATAGCCGCCAGGCCCTGAAGTTTCTGATAAATACGATATTCATGGCGTAATAGTGCAAGATTAACGGGGCGGGTAAGAAAATTACCGAGAGGTGCTTTAATAACGAGTTTATGACCTAACTCATTAAACAGCAGGGTTTTTCCCTGATACCCTGCAGATAATGCATATTGATCTGAATTCAGGTGCTCTCTAACCCATAGAGTTAAGTCGCTTTCTGAAATGAAATTCAGATTTTCTATCATTTAATTTATATATAAAAGATACAAACAGCCAATCAAATACACAACAATAACTGGTTCAGCATTTTGCATGAGGCTCTTTTTGAATGACCAGCTGCTTTTCAAACTACCTGCTTTACTCCCAAAAGTCGGTATCAGCGCATTAACATTTTTCGACCACGCCTCCCATTCTTCGCCAAAAATACCGCGAAGTTTATTATCTTCATAAGATATTGTAGGCGGATAATAAAATGCCAGCAGGCCAGCCATTAGTACAAATGACCACCATTGCGTGGAAGCAATAGAAAACCCGACCAGTAACAGAATATTTCCAACGTATAGAGGATGGCGTACGTATGCATAAGGCCCTGTTGTTGCCAGTTCCTTGTTTTTCATTACATAACCAGATGCCCACATACGAATAAGCTCACCCAATGCGGCTATGGCACCACCAATAATGAACAACACGGGCTCATATGAGCCAAGCAGACTGACTAGCAGTACAAAAACCACGGCAAACCATTGACGAGACTGCTCATGGTAACGAAGTGTTAGAATTATTTTTTTCAGACCTGTAGCGTCTGAGACCTTATCGGCACGTGACATGTCTTACCTTTTATTCAGTATTAATTTCGGGCGTATTTTATAGCATTGTTATATGTATTGATATGCTCAGTTCCACATAGGCATGAAAAGACTATCAATTCTCAGCATATGACGCTTTATTTAAGCCCAAACAATAAAAAACAGGCTTAAAAGTGCAAATTGACTTATTAAAACCAGTTAAATCACTAGCCCCCGCTATTTAATCATAAAAATAGTCTAGATTAACGCCTGTAAGACCGATTTAACCCTCAACATACCTTTATTAACTATTTTAAGCATTTGCGGATGCTCAATTTTTTTTGTGCCAGCACAACCCGCTGCCCAGTTAACCACCAGCGCACAACAGGCATAATCTATTTCAAGCTCGCGAGCCAGTGATGCTTCTGGCATACCTGTCATACCCACTATATCAGCCCCATCTCGTTTTAATTTTTGAATCTCAGCTGCAGTTTCTAAACGAGGGCCCTGTGTAGCGGCATATGTAGCACCGTCTATTAAATCAGCTGAGACGGCGAGTAATCGTTCGCGTAGAGAGTTTGTATATGGCTCAGTAAAATCGATGTGCTGAACCGCATCTAATTCATCTTCAAAATAGGTATGTTTTCTTGAGTAGGTATAATCGATTATCTGATCAGGGATAACAATGCTTTCTGGTGGCATCAAATCACTTATACCGCCAACTGCAGCGACAGAAATTATCTCTTTAACGCCCAGTTCTTTAAGTGCCCAGATATTTGCCCTGTAATTAACTTTATGGGGTGGAATATTATGCTCAAAGCCATGACGGGTTAAAAAAGCAACTTTTGTATTTTTATTTTTAACCAGTACAATTTCTGATGATGGAGCACCCCAGCGTGTAGATAACGTTCGACGCTCTATTTCTTCAAATCCATCCAGTTGATATAATCCTGTGCCACCAATGATGGCTAGCTGTGCTGAAAAAGCATTTTCCTTCATCAATTATTACCTGTTATTAATGATGTAAATATTTACAAAAAAGTAGCTATATCAGGTTCCTTTAACTGCATAAATTGCATTTAAATTACGATGATAGCCTTTGTAATCCATACCGAAACCAAACACATATCGATCTTCAATACACATACCAACAAAGTCACTTTTAATTGCTGCTTTAGATCTGGGATGTTTTTTTTCAACAAGCACAGCGGAATATACATTAGCTGCATTTTCAGACCTGCAATATTCAACAACCGCCTGCATCGTATGACCTTCATCAAATATGTCATCAATAATTAATAATGTTCTGTCAGTTAGGTTATTTTGTGGCTTAACCCTCCAGTGTAAATCACTACCTGTAGTTTCATTTCTATAACGAGTTGCATGCAAATAATCAATTTCAAGCGGAAATTTTAATCGCGTAATTAACTGACCGCTTAGTATCAATCCCCCATTCATAATGGGCAGGACAATTACTGGTGAGGTACTATCTGATAATTGCCTATTAATTTTTAGAGCTAGTTGATCTATAGATTTGTGTATTTGATCCGCTGTATAAATCAGCTCAGCATTATCTAATATCTGTTTTGCTTTAATATATTCTTGCATTTTAATATGTAAATGTGACTACACTATCGTCCATAGATTCATTTATTATATAAGCACCACCAACAGTTTCATCAATCTCAGGAATTATATTTTCTCCCCAGAATTTCAATGCAGGTGTGCATATTTTAAAAACCACACCCGCTAATTTTGCCTGTTTAATATGATCATATACACTTTTGCTGTCTTCTTCTTTTAAGAGTAGTTTTTCAGCCTCTCCAATCATGGCTAGTTGACCTGCCTGACCGGTAAACAAAACCTCAACATCATACTCCATAGCCGCTGCTACTGTTGCCTGAAGTAAAGGCGGTAGTATTTCGGCAGGTCGTTGTGTATCGACATTGGCAATAACTATTAATAATTTATCAGCCATTAGACGGCTCCCCAGTATTTGGCATCGTTTTAAGATGTAAGGTTGAAGTTGGAAAAGCAAACTCAGCCCCATTAGCTTCAACTATCTCAACAATTTTTAACAATACATCCTGTTTGATTTCATGAAACTGAATCCAGTCAGTGGTTTTTGTAAAGGTATATATAAAAAAATCAACAGATGATGCTGCAAATCCATTAAAATTTACAATCATAGTTTGTTGTTTATCAATATCAGGGTGATTTTTTAACATATTCTTTACCTGATCAATTATTGATGACATTTTATTTATATCATCGTAACGAATACCCATTGTTTCTTTAATCCGACGATTTGTCATACGTGAAGGATTTTCAACTGATATGGTATTAAAAATAGAATTTGGAACATAAAGTGGCCTTTTGTCAAAAGTACGAATACGCGTTAAACGCCATCCTATGTTTTCCACTGTACCTTCAATTGCTTTATCATTTGAACGAATCCAGTCACCCACTTTAAACGGCCGATCCAGGTATATCATTAAACCGCCAAAAAAATTAGCCAATAAATCTTTCGCCGCAAAACCAATTGCAATACCACCTACACCACCAAAAGCAAGAATACCTGAGATACTATAACCCAGGGTTTGCAACATAATCAGACCACCAGTGATGAAAACTGAAATTCTAATAAGTTTACCTATTGCTTGCACTGTATGTTTATCTACATCCTGATTTTCATCTGCAGACTGCTTATTAATAAATATATCTTCAGCACCTCTTATCAGGTGAAGCAAAAAGAAGATTAATATAGTAACAACACCAATGTCTCGCAACGGGTCAATCACTTCAAAAATAACAGCCTCGCTTTGATGTTGTACGATTTCTGCAGCAAACAGAATGCCGAGTAACCAGATAAGATAACTAACCGGGCGTGCAGCAGCATGAACGAGCAAATCATCCCACGGATTTTTTGTAATTGTTAACTTATTACGCAGCTTGTAAAAAATACGTTTTTGAATAAAACTAAAAACAAGCGTTGTTAAAACAATAACAAAAACCTGTGTCATCCAGACTGATTCACTTTCAAGGTTAAACTTGCTTAATATTTCTTGTAAAAATTCCATAATTGATATTTTATTTATAAATAGTTAAGTTTATATTTTGATGTATATTAATAAAGAGTTTATACATCCAGTTCTAAATTAGGATTGTCATCAAGCTGCTTGATTTTATCCACAACATTTTTCCATTTTTCAGATGCCATTAATTCATCTCGACTAATATGTCCTCGCCCATGCATTCGTATTAAACGCATTTGTGAAGCTGGGCTGGAATAAGCCTCAAGCGATTCTAAAACCACTTGTGAGGCATCTGAATGATTACATACTAGCACCATATCGCATCCAGCTTTTAATGCCGCATCTGCCCGCTCTGCAAAATCACCAGCAACACCTGCCGCTTGCATACTCAAATCATCACTGAAAATAACACCTTGAAAGTTCAAACGTTGACGTAAAATTTGCTGTAACCAGATACGAGAATATCCTGCGGGTTTATTATCAACAGCTGGATAAACAACATGCGCCGGCATTACAGCCGCCAGGCCAAAATGTATCATTCTCTCAAAAGGAATAACATCTTGCATCATAATATCATTAAGTGAGCGATGATCAGCCGGCTGAGCTATATGTGAGTCTTCTTTAACTGAGCCATGCCCTGGAAAATGTTTACCGGTTGCCTGCATACCTGCCTGGTTCATGCCTGACATATATTCATGTGCTAATTCAGATATAATTTCCGGGTTCGAGTGATATGCCCTGTCACCTATTACACCACTTAAACCAGTTCCTATATCTAAAACCGGGGCGAAACTCATATCAATACCAACGGCACGGCATTCTGCCGCCATTAACCAACCACAGTCATGTGTTAGTTGTTTGGCCTGCTTTTTGTCGCGGGCATAGGCTTTTCCATAAACGGCGGCCGGTGGTATATGTGTAAAGCCATCACGAAAACGTTGTACACGCCCCCCTTCATGATCAACAGCAATTAACAGATGTGGGGTACGTAAACTATGTATTTCCTTTATAAGTACAGTTATCTGCTCAGGCGATTCATAGTTTCGTGTAAATAAAATAACACCACCTGTTTGCGGGTGGAGTAACATTTCACGTTCTTGCGGGGTAATTGATGTTCCGACAAGGTCAAGCATCACCGGGCCAAGTGACATTCGGATTTCCTTCGTAATTTTTGTAATTTAATAGAATTATACAGTAATGTTCGAAAGCCGCACTATGAATAGGCTTTTAAACAATTAATACCACAAAATGCGAGCACGGTTTCAAGATGTCTATCAAATTCCGAGAACTCATGACCTCCACCTTCTTCTACAATAGATGGAACAGCTGCATACTTTTCTAAAGCCTGATTATAATCGAGGACATCATCACCGGTTTGCAACATCAGCAGGTAACGATCTGGTTTAGTAATTTCTTTAACCTGATACTTTTTTAACTGGTTCACGTGATCCATTGTCAGTATATATTCTTCACCAGTGTATATATTACGGTTATAACCTAAATAATCTTCGAATAATTCATAGGGTTTAACTGCAGGATTAATCAATACTACACGACTATCAAATTTTTCAGCCAGCCAGGTAGCATAATATCCACCCAGAGAACTACCAATAAAACATAAGGGCCGCATAGCATTATGTTTTTGATATTTCTGAACCAGTTGAATTAGCTGATCCATAGCCATAGCAGGATCATAAGACAAGGCAGGTATTTCAAGCATATCCGGCATGTTTATTTTATCCGCATAGGTTTTAAGCAGGCTAGCTTTAAATGATTCTGGCGAACTGTTAAACCCGTGGATATAAATCAGCATATATACTTCTACGAAATAAAGTCATTTATTAACATCTGTCTTCAGTATATAAGAAAATTTTAAATTGTCTGCACAAAGACACTGATTTTTACTAATAAAAGCCCATATTTTGAATTTTATTCCGTTTTTTGTAACAAACAGACTGAATGAGCAGCAATACCCTCTTGTTTTCCAATATATCCTAATTTTTCTGTTGTTGTCGATTTCACATTTATACAATTAATATCGACATTTAAATCATTAGCAAGATTACTTCGCATAAGGTTTATATGAGGCGACATTTTAGGGGCTTGAGCAATTATAGTGACATCAAGATTTGCAAGCGTAAAATCTAAATCAAGCACTAATTTATAGACCTGTTTTAACAATTCACGACTATTTATACCTTTATAACTTATATCTGTGTCAGGAAAGTGCTGACCAATGTCCCCTAACGCCATAGCACCCAGTAAAGCATCACATACAGCATGAATTAAAACATCACCATCTGAATGAGCTTTAAATTTCTGATGGTAGTCAATTTTCACGCCTCCTAAAATAACATGATCTCCTGTTTCAAAAGCATGAACATCATAACCGTGACCAATTCTAATCATTGTTTCCCCGTTTTATTCGTATATGCTGACTACTCGGTGTGTGAACCATAAAGTTGTTTATAGACACCATCTCTTTGCACCATTTCATCATGAATACCCTCATCTATAACCTGTCCATCTTCAAAAACAAACACCCTGTCAGCCTGTTTAACTGCACTTAAACGATGCGCGATAATTAGCGTGGTGCGATTTTTTAAAAATGCCTGCATTGCCTGATGTAATTTAGACTCTGTATCAGTATCAAGTGCAGAAGTCGCCTCATCTAAAATAACTACTTTTGGTTTAGATAATACCAGACGAGCCACAGCAATGCGTTGACGCTGACCTCCCGATAACCTGACGCCATTTTGACCCAGAATAGTGTCTAGCTGACCTGGTAATTCTTCAACAGTGTCTTTAAGTTGTGCAACTTCTAATGCGGCCCATAAATCAGCATCTTTATATTCTTTACCTAAACTTATATTGTTTCGAACAGTGTCATTAAATAAAGCAGGATGTTGTAAGACCGTAGCTACATTTTCTCGTATCACATCTAAACCTATTTGTGTAACATCTACACCACCAAAATACAATTTCCCTGCAGATGGTGTATACATGCCCAATAATATTTGCACCAGTGTTGATTTACCACCACCACTTGCACCTACAATAGCAACCTTTTCTCCATTTTTAATATCTAATGTGAGTCCGTTTAAAACAGGTTCACCATCGGTATAACTGAAGTGAATATTATCTACATGCAAACTCACACTTTGTTGATTTTCGAACGGGTTAGTTATATGCGGATATTGTGGCTCGACATCAAGTTTTAACAAGTTATTCAGACGGCTAATAGCCGCATTTGCAGCATAATAACTGTATTGCATACTGAGAATTTCCTGTACTGGAGACATCATAAACCAGAGATAAGCGTATACGGCAAACATCTGACCAATAGAAAGATCAGAAAAAATTACCATCAACATGCTAACAGCTCGAAAAACCTCAAAACCCATTAAGAATACAAAAAAAGAAACACGATTAGCAGCATCCGTTTTCCAGCTAAAAGATGATGAATGTGTTTTAATTCCCCGGGCTTTATCAATTACTCGCTGTATATAATGACGTTCTCTATTAGCAGATCGAATTTGATGAATGCCATCAAGAGTTTCGCTTAATGATTGCTGAAACAACTCAAAAGCAGAATTTTCTTTTTTCTTTAAGTGTTTTACTCGGCGGCCTAGCACAGTAGTAAAATATATAACAACAGGATTCATTACCAATATAAACAGAGCCAGCTGCCAGTGTATCCACAATAAGATGACGGCAACACCTACAATCGATAATACAGCAACAACGAATTTACTTAAGGCACTACCAATAAATGCATCTACTGCTTCTACATCTGTAACAAGATGTGAGGCTACAGTTCCACTGCCAAGTGTTTCATATTCAGACATAGATACAAACTGCAGCTTAGATAATAACTTCAAACGAATTTGATATGTGATTTCTTTAGCAATTTGCGTGAATTTGAAGGTCTGCCAAACGGCTAACATCATGGAAGACAAACGTAAAGCAATGGTAAGACACATTATAACGATTATATAAAATGCTGGGCTCCACCAACTTTCAGGAAAAACAACATTCATTGATCCTGTCAGGAAACCCGGTTTATCCAGTAACACCTCATCAACCAGAATAGGCATTAACATAGGTACTGGAGCACTTAGTATCGCAGCAAAAATAGCTATCAGATTAGCCTGCCACAAACTACGTTTAAAAGATTTAGCTGTGTTGAATATTTGTGACCAGCTAATTTTAGCTGCCTGGTTATTATTACTCATATGTTTGTTATTACAGCATTGCCTGAGATTGATTAAAAAAGGGTAAAAGTGAATTTAACAGCATACATGTAAAATTATAACACTTATTACTTCAAGCCTATATTTCTAATTATCTTATATCTGACCTGATGTTTTCAACTCCAGATACGTATTAGTTAAAGAAAGTGCCAGCTCCTCAGGTAATACATCAAGTATAGTAATGCCGCTATTACGTAACTGTTTAACCAGTAAATCACGTTTAGACAGATAAGCATGAGTTGCTGCAACAGTTAAGGCATCTTGCAAATTGATAACAGGCTGCTCTAGTTTATCCTCTATAACCTGCTCCTGTAGGCTGGCAACCACCACTTTATGATACTTCTTAAGTAAATGAACGGCTGCTTTTAAATCATCACAATCATCATCTCGAAGATTAGTAAGAATTAGCACCAGTGAACGTTTACGTTGACGTATAACAAGATCACGAGCCCCGGATGAATAATCTGGTGAAGCAGAACCGGGCTGTAAATCAAAAACCCCATTAAGCAGTGAATTAATATTGGCAACACCTTTAACCGGTTTAATCCAGCGCTGATCATCATGGCTAAATGTTGAGACACCAACAGAGTCACCCTGCCTTAAAGCAACATACGCTAAAAGTATTAATGCATTTAAACTATGGTCAAAATGTGACAAATCGCCATCCTGTGCAAGCATCCGGTGTCCACAGTCCATCATTACAATAATTTGCTGATCACGTTCATCCTGATATTCACGAGCGATCATTTTTCTCATTCGAGAGGATGCTTTCCAGTCAATTTGTTTTAGACTGTCACCTTCTCTGAACTCGCGTAATTGATGAAAATCCATTCCCTCACCACGTCGTCGTTGTTTTAGTATTCCCATTAAACTTAAGTGATTTTCAGTCGCCAGCAACGCATATTCAATAACGGGTGCATAATTTGGATATACACGAATTTCATCTACAAGCGGTAAAACATGAGTAAATTGCCATAATGAAAATGGTGAAGAAACAAGGCATTCTAACTTTTCAAGATATAACATACCTCGCTTAAGTGGTTTTATAATATATGATAGTACAGCTGTTTCATTACTATCTAGTAAAAGCCTTCTTGGCAGACCTTCAACTTCAGCTTGTTGCGGAAAGTGATCAAAAACATCAACAACCATTGACGATTGATTATTATTTGTTATCGATAATTTGACCTGATGTTTAATACCAACAGACAAAGTACTTGTTAAACTTCTTGTTATAACAGGTGGTAAAATTCTATAAACCATCCACAGATCAGTTAATGAAAATAACAGAATAATAAAAGCTGTAACGCTCCAGTAAATTTCAGCCTCAATCCAGATACTTGAAATCAGTCCCATAACGACCAATACAATTAATAACTGTATTAAACGAGGAGCTGGTTTGAATTTAATAAATTTCATATAATTAAAAAATTATGACATTTAATTTCGAGGCGCAGGCACTTTTTCTAAAAGAGCCGTAATAACTCTATCAGTATCCATAGCTTCTAATTCCATTTCGGGTGAAAGTATGATTCGGTGTCTCAATACAGGAAGCGCGACCGTTTTAACATCATCAGGTGTAACAAAATCCCTGCCTTGCATAAAAGCATAGGCACGAGCACAACGCACAATTGCGATACCGCCTCTCGGCCCTGCTCCATTAGAAATACCAGGCCAGTCACGTGTTTTTCTAACAATAGCAACTGCATATTGCGAAACAGCATTATCAACTGATATTTCAGCACACTTCTTTTGTAATCTAACGATATCCTGCGGATTAAATTGTTTATCAACATTTTTAATAGAAAATTGATCTCCTACCTGGTTAGTGGTTACTGCTTTAACCATGAGATGCTCATCATCTGATTGTGGATAATCAATTTTAATTTTTATAATAAACCTGTCCAGTTGAGCTTCTGGTAATGGATATGTGCCCTCCTGCTCTATTGGGTTCTGAGTAGCCATTACCAAATACGGCTCGGGTACCGGCATAGCTTTACCCTCTAGCGTTACCTGATGCTCCTGCATAACTTCTAGTAAAGCTGACTGAGTTTTAGCAGGCGCACGATTTATTTCATCGGCGAGTAAAAGATTAGTGAAGACAGGACCACGACGCACACGAAATTTATTAGTTTCATTATCAAACATAATATGCCCGGTAATATCAGCAGGCATTAAATCGGGGGTAAACTGAATTCTAGCAAATTCACCATTAATAGACTTCGCCAGTAAACGAACCAATAAGGTTTTCCCAAGACCCGGAACACCTTCAACCAGAATATGCCCTGACGCTAAAAGAGCAACCATAACCTGATCGACAACTTCACGCTGGCCAATAAACACATCATTTATCTGTTGTCTTAACTGTTGCATAAGTTGTGAGTCAGTTTGCTGATTAACAGGCGACTGCTCTGCTTCTTGCTGATTATCTTCTGAACTCATATACTTTTCCTCAATTTTTCAAGTATCTTTACTTTTTTTATAAAATCATTCACCTGTTCTACATCATTATCAAATAAGGCATTTTCAATAGCCATTTCTTCGATCTCGCTAATTTCTACAAAATGTACAATTTGATCGTGTTTGCTTAAACCCGACCATTCCGGATATTTCAATTTAACTTTATGGCTTAGTTGTTTACGAACCTCAGTTAACAAACGAGTATAATGTCTCTTTCTCCAGTGATAGTTCCCTGACGCCTGTAAATGATCCAGGAATTGCCGTCTTACTGGCTGATGAATATTAATTAATGGTCCGAACCTGGGTATTAACATCCATAAAATAGTCATAATAAGTAGCATGACAGATAACATTAATGGTTTCGCGTTTTCCCATAACCACTGGTATAGCGATATTTTATTTTCAATTAAAGAATAATAAAAAACAGCCGATTCAGAAACTTCTAGTTGATCACTAGCCAATGAGAATAAGAAAGCAGCATGGTCATAACTTGCAATATAATCATTTCTAAACATTCTCATATCAGACAATATCGTGATC
>JAPHRB010000075.1 GCA_026197015.1 Gammaproteobacteria bacterium
GGATCATTAGGGTTCATAAAAATAAACTGCTCTTTACCTTCTTCAATTTCAACATAATCAATGGTCATACCATTCATAAATTCATTAGCCGTAATAGAAACGATTAAATCTACACCTTCAGAAGTGTGAGTGATGTCACCTTCTTTAACGTCATCAAAACCCATACCATAATGATAACTGCCATCTTGCATTCTTGTGCAGGCAAGGCGTAAAGGTAAACCGTCTAAATTTCCTTCTTTAGCAGAATGTTTAATCATTTTAGCTGCAGCAGGGGTTAATTTGATCATATTCATAGTACTAGTTCCGATTTTGTTTACAATGTTGTACAAACTGTATAAAACGTTGCGCCCAGTGGTTTGATTCTGTGTCACGTAAATGCGCATAACATGCCAGAGTATTTTTTATAACGATACCATCAGCTTCACCGTTGATGCCTGAACCACGTTTAACCTGATATGCAAATTTAACATTCGTATCAAGATTTTCAAGTGCTGAATAATGGAACTCATGGCCAGCTATTACTGACGCAGGAGAAGGTTTGAAGGGCAACCATGGGTGATAAGCTGTTTCAGTTAGTTTAATGTAACCACGGCCTTGAGGTGTCTTGTGCATAACGCAATCAGCTGGAATGAAACCCACCATTTCGCCTTTGTGTTCATTCCAGCTGAGGTGTCTGCTTAGATACATTAAACCACCACATTCAGCGTAACAGGGTAAACCATCCTCTAAGGCGCTTTTAATCTGTAAACGCATGGATTGATTGCCTTCAAGTTCATTAATACGGGTCTCCGGAAATCCGCCACCTATAAATAATGCATCGATTTGCGGTAGTTTATCGTCGCGAATGGTATCTATACTAACTAGCTCGGCACCAGTAGCGCGGATAGCATCCAGGTCGTCCGGGTAATAAAAACCAAATGCATCATTTTCAACAATGCCGATTTTAAGGGCTGAGGTAATTTGTATTGTTTCTTGCTTAGGGGGGTTAATGTCAGGTAAGTCGGCAGCCTGTTTGGCAATATTACGTAATAAACCTAAATCTACCTGCTCCTTAACAATATCACGAATTTGAATTATTTTATTTTCAGCAGAGTCATCTTCATTACTTGGCATAAGCCCAAGATGACGTTCATCAATTGATAACGCCGAATTTTTATAAACAGAACCTATCACTTTTACATCAGTGTAATGTTCGATAACTGCGTGCAGTTTACTTTCGTGACGAGCTCCACCAAGTTGATTTAATATTACGCCGGCAATATTAATTTCCTTATCAAAAGCCTGGTACCCCAGTATTAAGGGTGCGATACCACGCGTCATTCCCCGCGCATCTAAAACTAAAATTACCGGGGCTTTTACCAGTGAAGCGAGGGCTGCATTCGAGTTACTGCCATCTAGATCTAAACCATCATATAAACCTTTATTGCCTTCAATAACGGTTATATCAGCATCTTGAGAATAGCGGCTTATGGTATTAATGATTTCATCCTGTTGCATGGTATAGAAATCAAGGTTATGACAGGGGCGCCCAGCGGCTTTACTGAGCCACATAGGGTCTATATAGTCAGGGCCTTTTTTAAAAGGCTGAACAATCGAACCCGATTCGGCTAATGCTGCGCAGAGTCCGATGCTCAGGGTCGTTTTGCCTGAGGATTTATGTGCTGCTGAAATTAAGAAATGTGACATGGATTTTTAAGAAAAAGAAAACGCAAATGAACGCAAATAAACGCAAATATATGCGTTTTTAAAGTTAGGCTGCTACGTAGTTTTTCCACGTAAATAATCACAGACTCTACTGTTTATGTTTGAGTTAACTTGCTACGCAAGTTAACTCAAAAAGATTCGCGTTTATTAGCGTTTATTTGCGTTTTCTTTTTCTTTTCAATACCTCGCAGAATCTCAAAACCACAAACGGCCCGAAGTAATCTTCGAGCCGTCTACTAAAAACGATATAAACTGGAGTAAAACTTACTCAGCTTTATGATGAGGATCAGCAACTGAGTCTTCTAAAGTAGCAGGTAAAAAACCTAGAACCTTAATACCCAGAGCAATCATAATCAGAGTTACAGCCATGCCGCCCAGACCTAATAAAAGTTCAGGCAAGCTAGCAGAGTACTGAGTTGTTGCACCATCAAAGAATGTACTACTAATAACTTCCATACCCGGGAACATTTCTAAAGGGTATGCCTGACCAGCAATAATGATTGTATACATGGCAGCAAAACCACCTAGTACAACCAGAATGGATGCAACGGCTAATGTTTTACGACAGTTTTTAACCCCTGGTGCATAGATCATAGCGATAGGTAACAGACTGCCTAGCAGAATCTGACCTATCCAGAAGATATTAGAGTAAGTTTCACCACCGTTTTCACCGAGTAATATAAAGGACTCATAACCGTGATGCTCTGTAGCATAAAGATTAGACAGGTGGTAAACAATCACAAAGTACAGTGTTGCAAATACAAATGTACCAAGCAGGCTACGTAAGCGGTTGACAACGACATCACCAAGTGGGCGGCCTGTACCTTTATATGACGCCAGTAATACTAATATGAAAAATGCCAGGCCAAACGAGAATGACATAATTACAAACATCGGTGCCATCATCGCCATATCATAACCAGAACGAGCAACAAGGAAACCGAAGATAGAGCCTGTACCTGTGGTTAATGCTAAACGCCATACAAACGCTGCAATACCTGCATAACGGCTGTATTGTTTAACGGTACGATCTAACATCAACCATGCATATACACCGACGATAAGAAAGAAGCCGTTATATAAGATCATATTCCATGCAAAGATTGACTTGAAGTTATAGTAGGTCATTGCAACGATAAGGCGGTCAGGACGGCCTAAATCAAGCACCAGAATCATCAAACCGCCAGACAGTAGAGCAATAGCAACAAGTGTTGATAAAGGTGCGAGTGGTTTGTATATTTTTTTCTGGAAAACAGAGGAGATTGAGGCCACATTGAGTGCACCGGATGCAGCTACTATCAGGAATACTGCAAATACGTGGGGCAGCCCCCATACGATCTGGTTATCCATTCCTGAAACCCAGTGACCTTCATGTTCCATATAAAGCATTGAGCCAATTGCACCGAGTACAAATACGCCTAAAAGAGCAATTAGGCCCATATAGCCAGTGCTTTTACCATCAATCTGTTCTAAATGTATTTTTTTCATAGTATTCAACTAATCTCTAATACTTGTAAAATTATCTAATAAGTCTTGCTAAAGAGGCCCAGAGTTAAGAGTTATTTTATAAGGAAAACTCTGCACTCTGCATGCCGCTGTGGCGTTTAGTTTTTAAATCCCGCGGTAACGAACACCTGTATTTAAACCAAGATCAGCACGGATCTGTTTACCACCGTGTTTAAGCAGTTGTTTAGAAATTTCGCTATCAGGGTTCTTAATATCACCAAAGATCATTGCACCGTGCTCAGCTTCAGAACAGGCTTCAACACAGGCTGGAGTGCCACCTTCATCAACTCGGTGTACACACATGGTGCAGGACTCAACAGTACCTTTACCACGTGGCTGATGATCAACAGTTGCGTCAACTGTTTCGTGTGCAAATGAACGAGCTTTATATGGGCAGGCCATCATGCAGTAACGACAACCGATACAAATGTGACGATCAACGAGAACAATGCCATCATCACGTTTAAATGATGCACCAGTAGGGCATACATCAACGCAAGGTGGCTTTTCACAATGTTGACACAACATTGGAAGTGATATTTCATGTTTGGTTTGCTTGTCGCGTAAAGTAACCTTACGAATCCATTGCTGGTCTGTTCTTGGACGATCATGTGATGCGATACCGTTTTCTGTATTACACGCACTTACACAAGCCGTACAGCCAGACGCACATTTAGCTGTATCAATTAACATACCCCAACGAACAGCGCTGCTTACAGCCTGATCAGCTGGTTTTGCTTCTGCAACCGTGTGCAGAAACATGCCAGGAGCAATGGTTAAAGCAGCAGCAGCTGTGGCAGATTTCTCTACAAAGCTACGGCGAGAGATATTGACATCAGAGTTACTCATTGCCAGCTTCCTTTGTGTCTTGAACTGATTTTGAAGTATCCGCAATATCAGTTGATATTGTTGTTTTATCTGCTGTTGGAGTAGCCTGTGCAGTATGTGGGTTTTTACCCTGTGTACCCTTACCCTTCATAGGGCGGTCCATGTGGCACTGGAAACAATCGATGCTAACAGCTGCAAAGTTATGACAACTACTGCAAAAGTGTTTGTCATCTCCAAAACGCACTTCTGAATTTTCAGGCACGTGGCAGTTAATGCATTCTTTAAGACTATATGTCTTTGTTCGAATACCTTGATGCATTGTCTGGTCACGTTGATGAAGAATATAGTTCATATGGTTCTTCTTCATTTCATCTTCAGGCTGCACACATTCCGTAGATCCGTTTGTAGGATGAGGAACTTTAGGTGCAAAAGATGGTTTTTCACCCGCAAACGCAAAAGCGGAAAAAACCAGCATGGCTAATCCCGCGATTGTGATTAAAGTGTTATGCATGCGTTTGTTCAACTGCTGCATTAGTAACTCCAAAAGTTAAAATAATTATAGAGCGTATATTTCTTGATTAAAATATTTAAAAAACTTCGTTAATCAGCATGTGTGGCTGAAAGCGCATGACCCTGTTTAGAGCCTTTGGATCCCCGACACAAATACTCGGGGATGACGATGTTTGTTTTATTCTTATCTAATCAGTTTTTTCTAAATCTTTAATTTGGTAATAATGAATCAATTTGCCCCGGAGAGGTTTCAGAGCAAGGCGAAAAATATAAGCTTACAAGTGTAAGTGAATATTTTTCAACGAAGTGCTGGAGCCTCTCCGGGGTGAAGTGATTTATTATTCGCCCATGCCCATGTCAATGTAGCCTGTTGGGCATACATCAGCACAAATATGACAACCGATACATTTATTGTAGTCAGTGTCAACATAACGACCGGTAGTAGACTGGTCTTTCTTAACACGGAATACAGCATCCTGAGGACAGTAGATAACGCAGTTATCACACTCAAAACACATACCACAACTCATGCAACGATTAGCTTCAGCAACAGCGCCTTCTTCAGCAAGACCATTCATACGTTCTGCAAAGTGACCTAACACTTCATCAGAAGATGGTGTATCTTCAGTACGTAAGTTACGTGCTTCTGCTTCAAAGTGACCCAGGAACATTAAATCAGTTGAAATAATCTCTTTATTTGAACGGTCTTCGTAGTTATGGATAGCGTAATTGCTGCTATCGGTACCACGTTGATCATCTGTGCCCAGGTGCTTATCTGCAAAGCTATCTGGAACCATGTCTGACTCAGTTAACTTATCCAGAAGGTTGAAGTGATGAACGTCAACTTTAGGACGTTTCTTCATTTCTTTGCTGTCCAGGAATTGCTTGATAGTTTCAGCAACAACAGAACCCTGACCAATCGCCGTAGTTAACAGGTGAGGGCGAACAATATCACCTGCAACAAAGTGACCTGGCTTACCAGGTACCTGGTAGAACTTGTCTGCATCGATTAATGAACGACCATTGTCCATATCTTCAACACCTTCAAGGTCACCAAACTGACCGATCGCAGAAACGATAAGATCACATTCAATGGTGTACTCTTTGCCGCCTTCTTTAGCAACAGGCGCATTGTTAACAAATTCAGAATCAACGAGTTTAAGTGCAGTTGCACGACCGTTATCATCAGTAATAATTTCAACAGGCATTACTTCGTTCATAATAGTTACGCCTTCTTTTAGCGCATCTTGAACTTCGTGTTCTGCAGCCGTCATTTCTTCCTGCTTGAATAAAGCAGTAAGTGTAACGTTAGAGCAAGGCTCTTTGTCTGCATCAGCAATATCACCGTGTTTAACACGACCTTCTGCTGAATCTTCTGGTTTCTCACCAGCCATATCTTTTAATGTACCAATACGGCGAGAAACTGAAACTACGTCGATAGAGGTATCACCACCACCCACACATACAATCTTCTTGCCTGTGTATTTCATATCGCCTTTGTTGAATTGCTCAAGGAAATCAACAGCAGTTACAGCGTTAGGTACATCTTTCCAGTTATCAATGAACAAACCACGGCCATTCTTACAGCCTAGTGCCCATAATACTGCGTCGTAATCTTTTTCAAGCTCAGCAACAGGAACGTCTTTACCAACACGTGTATTTAATTTAGTTTCGATGCCACCCATATCCAGGATACGCATGCATTCGTGATTCATTACGTCACGAGGAGTACGGTAGCCAGGGATACCGTAACGCATCATGCCACCCAGTTCTGAATGATCATCAAAGATGACAGAACCGATACCGAATCGACGTAAGTGATATGCAGCAGACATGCCCGCAACACCACCACCGATGATAGCTACTTTTTTATCACCTAAGGCTGGAAGGCCAGCAAATTTATATTTTTCAGCAAACGCACTGTCACCAATATATTGCTCAACTGAGTTGATACCAACAAAGTCATCAAGATTATTACGGTTACAACCGTCTTCACAGGGAGCAGGACAAACACGACCCATCATTGCCGGGAATGGATTAGCAGTTGTTGAACGTTGGAAGGCATATTCTTCTTTACTCATGCCTTCTGGTGGCGTTTCGATACCACGTACGATATTTAACCAACCGCGAATATCTTCACCCGATGGGCAGCTACCCTGACAAGGTGGAGTACGGTGCACGTAAGTAGGGCACTTATAAGAAGTGTCTTCTACGAAAATTTTATCGTGCATGCTTGACCATTTAGTATCACCGTCCTGGTAACGGCGGTAAGTCAAGTTGTTAGTCTGCATGTCTTCTTTTGAAGTTGCCATGCTGGTCTCCTATAGGCTAAACGTATAGTTAAAAATTAAGTTGCGGCTTATCATACTGATTTATGGGGGTATGTCTCTTTTGAAAAAGAGGTATTTACTTTTGTAAAAAAATCTTTTTCAATTTTGACATCTGCCATGAATCAGTAAAAAATCGCAACAAAATCGTTTGTTAAATTCAGTTACTTTCTTACTTTTTTGTGTTTAAAAATTAGTCTTCCGGGTCAACCTGGCCTTCCAGGACGATCGCATCACTTACTAATTGATGAACACTCACAATCTGGTCCATCGTAAAGCCATAATAAGGCAGTACTTTGGTGAACTGGCTCTTACAGATAGCGCATATTGCCGCCATATGTGTTACACCAGATTCTTCTTTCGCATTAATCAGTGCAGTTGCACGAGGCAAAATACCCTTAACACGTATTTCCATCAGGTCGTCTGTTAGTAGACCACCACCACCACCACAGCAGAAAGTCGCATCATGGATAGTGTCTTTTTCCATATCTACATAGTTATTACATACTGCCTTAATAACCGCACGAGGAATTGTAAATTGACCACCAGGTTCTGTACCCATGCCTGAACCACGTGCCACATTACATGAGTCGTGGAAGGTAACAGTTTTATCATCGTTACGTGATTTATCAATTGTCAGCTCACCTTTTTCAAGTTTATCTAAAGTAAACTCACAGATGTGCTGTGGAATAGGGTAGTTTTGATCAAGAAAGTCAAAGGGGCCAGCTAATGTATTTAAGAAGCTATAACCAACGCGCCATGCGTGACCACACTCACCGTAAACGATTCTCTTAACACCTAACTGTAATGCGGCTTCACGAACACGCATTGAAATACGCTGCATATTTTCATATGAGCCGATAAATAAACCAAAGTTACCCGCTTCAGAAGCAATCGAGCTTAGTGTCCAGCTTGTATTTGTCTGGTGGAATACTTTTGCGTAACCGATCAAACCATCAATATGTGGTTCTGCGAAGAAGTCAGCTGAAGGGGTAACCAGCAGAATGTCTTTGCCTTTTTCATCCAGAGGAAATTTAACTTCCACTTCAATATCGTATTCAACGTCTTCTTCAAGGCCTTCAAGCACATTTTTTAAGGCTTTTTCAGGTAAACCAAGGTTGTTACCAATGGTAAATACTTTGCCTATAATTTCGTTTGCGTATTTCTGGCCACGACCAATGTGTGCCAATATTTCACGAGCAGCCATGGTTACTTCAGCGGTATCAATACCGTATGGGCAGAACACTGCACAACGACGACATTCAGAGCATTGATGAAAATAGCTGTACCAGTCATCAACAACTTCTTCGGTTAAATCTTTTGCGCCAACCAGTTTAGGGAAGTACTTACCTGCAAAGGTAAAGTAACGACGGTAAACGCTACGCAGTAAATCCTGGCGAGCAACCGGCATATTTTTCGCATCACCTGTGCCCAGGAAGTAATGACACTTGTCTGTGCAGGCACCACACTTAACGCAGGAATCCATAAATACCTGCAAACTACGGTAACGACCTAAAAGATCTCCCATTTTATCGAGTGCTTTTTCTTTCCAGCCATCAACCAGTACGTATTCTGGCATTTCTTTAGGATCGTCATGAACTTTTTTTCCTGCATAGCCCATTGCTTCCTGGAATTCCGGTTTTGCCACAAAAGGTCTTAGATGATTTGTTACATCATCTTTCGGCATTGGAACTACCGCATACTCTTTGACTTCAGGAACTTCGTAATCAGCCACTATGGATTCCTCGTTATACGAACATATGTTCGTTTATATTCTGTGTAGGTGCGAATTCATTCGCACATGTTATATACAATAGTTTGTGCGATTAAAATCGCACCTACAAAAATTTATGCTTCTTCAGCTTTCGGTTCGCGTGAAGCAACTAACTCTGGGTAGTTTTCACGTGTTTTATCAAGTGGTTTAGCCCAGTCAGCGATATGACGTTTCTCGCGTGGGTTATCAACCTGATTACGTGTTGGCGCAAAAAATACACCTGGAATATGTAATAACTTACTAATAGGCAATACAAGGCCAAGAATAGCCACCAGCACAAGGTGTGCTACAAGCACAGTGCCTTCAGGTAAATCTTGAAGGTTAAAGCTTAATATACCTAACATAAACAATTTAACCTGTACGATATCTACACTAAAGCCGGGGACAAAACTCATCAGGAAGCCGCTAAACGCGATAGCCATAATTAGTATTAACATCAGGTAGTCAGAAGGTGCAGAGATATAACGCACACGTGCTACAAGGAAGCGACGAGCTAATAAACCGCCTAAGCCAATGAGCATACCAAAAGCTGCATATTGGCCAGCAAGCTGAACAATCCATAAACTAATGACAGGCATCATGAATCCAAATATGCCTTCAGGGTCGATGATATACCGAAGGTGACGGATAAAGGCTAATGCAAGAGAAACGTGGAACAACCAGCCAAACAGCCATGTCCATTTGCTGGCACGAAATAGTGCACTGAATAGAACTACTTCTTTAGCCATTCTAAGCACAACACCACCGGTAGATTTTGGCGCAGGTGTAACAGGAATTTTTAACGGAGCAGGAGTTTTGCTAAATTGAATTGCTTTTTTAATGATGCCGCCAATCATAAACAATGTGGCAAAAACTAATACCGCTGCAATTAAAGTTGACATGGTCAAGTCGTACTCCGCTACTGAAGTTTGTTAAATTATTTTAAGTTCATTACATTAGTAATTTGTTTCATTGCAGGAGCCCCTTCAGGAACACAGCAGTCCAGCAATATCTGCTAGCTACTGATGTGCGACTGAAGTCACACCTACAAGTAATGAACGGGTTGTTTTTTACTTATAAAAACCATCTCTAAAAGCGGAAAAGGCTTTTATAAATAAAAGCAGGGGAGACAAATCTCCCCATACTTTTTTAAGCTACGTTTACAGTAGAATGATTCAGGTTGCCGTTGGTAGGCTGTAAATCAAGACGGGAAATGTGAGCATACAAGTGTATGTGACCATTTCCTAACGAAGAGTTACGGCCTACCGGCGGTGAGCTGAATTATTCTAAAATTAAACGCAACCTGTTGGCTTAGGAAGACCAGCATATTTACATGCTTGTTTACCAGGGCCGTAAGGGAAAAGCTCGTACAAGTACTTGCTGTTACCTTTATCTTTACCAAGCTTTTTACCAATCGCTTTTGTCAGTACACGTACTGCAGGTGCGATCTGGTATTCGTCATAGTATTCACGTAAGAAGTTAAGAACTTCCCAATGAGCTTCAGTTAAAGGTTGATCTTCAAGACCAGCCATAACAGTTGCACATTCTGGCTCCCAAGAACCCAGATCAACCATGTAACCTTCTTCGTCTGTTTCGAAAGTTTTACCGTTTGCTTCGAAAGGCATATCTATACTCCTAAGTCTAAAATGTTAAACAGGTCTATAACCAGGACTGACACGTGTCGTGCTTGGCTGTTAGTTCTACGAATCCGCTATAATCAACTACCTGAATACCATCGATTATACGATCTTCGCTCATACCTCGAGCCGCAAGATCGGGACCTAATACATAAACTGAAACATCTTTCATAACGCCCGCAACCATATCGCTATGGTCTGTACCCGCCATTGCACCTAAAGCACCATCTTCGATAAGAAGAATTGAATGACCTTTAGAAGCCAAACGAATGCAAGATGAAAGAGAGTCACGCTCAAAAGGTGATTTATTTACTGTGTGTAAAATTGACATATCTCTATACCCCTTAGAAGCTTAAAACAACGTCTTGATCGTCAAAAACTTCAGCAAGTTCTGCTGAGCTTACTAGACGAATAGAAGGCTTTTCAGCGTAGTCGTCGTCTTCATCTTCCCAGACTAAAGGCATTAGATCATCTAATGTCAGTCCACGAGCTTCAAGAGACTCTTTTTCAACATAAAGTTTAGTAATTTCATAGTCGCCTAACGCTTTATACGTAGGAGAGAAATTCTTCATGCCAATGCCATCAGTTGATTGACCTTTTGCAATTTGGTAAACGCCGTCACCAATAAATGCCAAAGATACATCCTGCTCAAAAGCAGCACCGATTAACACGACTTCTAAAGATTCAAGCGCATACACTGTTCCGTATGGCGCTTTTCTATTAATAAACATGAATTTTTTAGTCGCCATCTTAATCTCCAAACACTAACTGACGGTCAGCAATGATGCCGCCTTCAATTAACTGGCCTAAACCAGAAATACGGAAACCAGGAGCGATGTTATCGCCATCAAGACCCTGGCGTTTAGCTTCGTCAGCATCCATGATGCCGCGACGCTGTGCAGCAGCGATACAGATAACTAAATCTATTTCATGTGCTTCAGCCAGTTTTGACCATTCTTTCTGTATATTACGATCATCTTGAGGTGGAACTGTGTAACGAGTACCGTTGTTCACACCATCGTGATAAAAGAATACGCGAAAAATTTCATAACCTGCGTCTAACGCTGCTTTGCAAAAATGCAAAGCAGTATCAGATGCCTGATGCGTGTATGGACCTTCATTGACCATAATACTGTATTTCATATCAGACACCTTGTTCTAGAAACGGATATGAGTTGAAGCATTAAGACTAGCACGAGCTCCACGCCAGTTATCAATGTGGTACTTAGTGAACGGAAGACCTGTTAACTCGAAGAAACGAGGCCAGCCGATACGTTCAACCCATTCACCAACACGTTCCCAATCACGAGCATCTTCTTTGTAGCATTTCAGTATCAGTTTAACGATACCTGCAGCTTCAGGCCAGCGAGGTGGGTTGTTAGGAATAGCAGAAGCAACTAATTTTTGGAAAGTAGGCTTGCCACGAGCGTTTGAGTGGTTACCACCAACCCATACAGCTAGTTTAGAGTGCTCAGCATCGTTGATCATCATTGGAGGACAAGGAGGGAAACATGCACCACAACAGATACATTTCTTCTCATCAACTTCTAATGAAGGTTTGCCGTCAACCATTGCTGGACGAATCGCAGCTACCGGGCAACGTGCTACAACAGATGGACGCTCACAAACATTTGAAACTTGTGCGTGGTCAATCTTAGGTGGCTTAGTGTGCTGTACGTTAATCGCGATATCACCCTGACCACCACAGTTAATCTGGCAGCAAGAAGTAGTGATATGAACACGGTTAGGCATGTTCCAGTTTTTGAATTCGTCAATTAACTCATCCATCATTGACTTAACAACGCCAGATGCATCAGTACCAGGAATATCACAATGTAACCAGCCCTGTGTATGAGACAGTGATGTTACAGAGTTCTTAGTACCACCAACAACATAACCCAGCTTTTCAACAGCTTCGATTAAAGGGTCAACCTTAGCTTCGTCTGTTACATAGAATTCGATGTTAGAACGGATTGTGAAACGGATATAACCGTCTGCAAACTCATCACCAATAGATGTTAGTTCGCGAAGACTGAAAATATCAAGAATACGTTGAGTACCTACTTTAACAGTGAATATTTCTTCACCGCTTTCAGCAACGTGGCGTAAAACACCAGGCTTAGGGTCTGTGTGGTATTTCCATAGTCCAAAGTTACGACGCATTGTTGGATGCATGTACTGGAAACCGTCTGGGCATCCAGACTCGATGGGTGGACGCATATCTGCCATTGCCATGATTATTTCCTCAAAAAAATTAAAATTTAAACTTAAAAAATAGCCGTGAATATTCCACGGCTATCAGACTTTTACTATTACTTATGCTTCAGCTTTACGCTCAAACCATTTAATAGCTTCGTCGTCCCAACCGTCCATACGAACGTAAGAGCTTTGACGAGTAGAGCTAACCATGTTCGGATCAACTTCAACGTCGATACCTTCAAGGAAGTTAACCAGGCCGATACGCTCGATCATTTCACCACAACGTTCGTGCTCAAGACCATTTTCTGCCCAGAAATCAATGATTTCTTCAGCAAGCTCAACCATTTCTTCGTAATCTTCACGAGTATCAAGCTTTCTGAATGGAACAACAACAGTACCCATAAGGTCACCGATTTTCAGTGTACGCTTACCACCGATGAGGATAGTTACACCCTTATCTAAACCAGTACGTAATGCTTTAGGCATAACGTTGATGCAGTGCATGCAACGAACACAGTTACGGTTATCAACAGCAATTGTGTCGTCATCGTTAAGTGCAAGCGCCTGAGTTGGGCAACGAGTAATAACGTTATCAATGATGTATTGACGTCCTTTAGCTTCAACATATTTCTTGAATTCAGCCTGGTCAACACGCATATCATCACGCCATGTACCGATTACTGCAAAGTCAGCACGTTCGATTGCATTCTGACAATCGTTAGGGCAACCAGAAATTTTAAATTTGAATTTGTAAGGTAGAGCTGGACGATGAACGTCATCAGTGAAGTTGTTTACTAACCAACGCTGAGCAGCATGCTCATTTGTGTTAGACATCTCACAACGAGCAGCACCAACACAAGACATAGCAGTACGTACACAAGGACCTGCACCACCCATATCCCAACCGTAGTCGTTGATATCGTCGAAGAACTTCTGAGTACCGTCTGTAGTCGTACCGATAAACATGATATTACCAGTCTGACCGTGGAAAGTTTGTAGACCAGAGCCGTACTTTTCCCATGATGCGCCTAGCTGGTTTAACATGTCAGTTGTGTAGTAATTACCAGGAGTCGGCTGAATACGCATTGTATGGAATTCTTTAGACTCAGGAAATGCATCTGCTACTTCAGAGAAACGAGGAATAACGCCACCGCCGTAACCGAATACAGATACCGTTCCGCCTTTCCAGTAACCCTTACGAGTTTCATATGAATGCTCAAGCTGACCAAGTAGTGAGCTAGTTACATCTGCGATGAACTGGTTTTCATGGTTATCACGTAATGCTTTAATACCAGTGATGAAACTAGGCCATGGGCCACTTTCAAGTTCATCAAGCATGGGTGTTTCATAAATCTTCTTTGCTGCCATGGCGATCTCCGTAGTAGGGAAAGACAGTTTATTAAAAGGGGGGGCTACTGCCTGACCCTTAGCTTAAGTTTAAATGTACGTACATGTTAAAACACGAACATACGATTAAAAATCTTTTTGTTCTGCTTTTCTGCCGAAGCAAAAAAACATCTCAAATTTAGTGCGTATAGTCTAGGGCGAGTTGGGCAATCAGAACATCTATCCCTTGGGAGGGTGTATTTCATTCTGTCTATCCCAAATGGGATAGTGCCGCTTGTCGCCTTTGCCAGTATTGGCACTACATACCGCATAAAAAATCGGTGCAATAATATAGCACAAAAATTAACTGTTTCGTTAATCCAAGTATAAATTTTTTTTCTGACGAGCAACTTTCATTGTATTGACGTGCACTAAAGCTATAGCAACATGTACTGATATTGATTTTAATATAACTATTTTAAATCGATTCAACATGCCAATAGTGGGTATTGCCAGACTCTTAATATACTCTGATACTATATATATGTTTATTTGAGATTAATGTGTCGTGAATTTTAACCCGCTTGATTTAGATGATGTCGCTGGATACCAGAAATGGCGAGAGCAAAAAGTTCGATTTTATGAAAATGCGGCCCACCTGAATGTGATAGACATAAAAGGAGATAAACTCACGAAGGCTGAGCTGATTAATTTAAAGTCGGCCTGTGATCATTTTAATTACACTATATATAGAATGCAGAAACCTGAGCTGGGCTCAAAACAATTCGTTCATGAAGCCGGATTGATGTTAGGGCTCAAGCGACTTGATGGGAATTTGTGCTCTGATGAAGACAATATTACTTCTATACAGGTAATGAGTAGTGGACGTCATTCAGTTTATATACCATATACCGATAAGAAGCTGACCTGGCATACGGATGGTTATTACAATGCAGATGTTAATACGATCCGTGCCATGATATTACATTGTGTCAGGCCAGCTCAGACTGGCGGTGAGAACCTGATGTTAGATCATGAAATGGCCTATATTCAGCTTCGAGACGAAAACCCCCTATATATAGAAGCTTTCTTGCAGGCAGATGTATTAACGATACCGCCTAATATTGAAAATGGTAAAGAAATACGTGCTGCCAAAACAGGTCCGGTATTTTCAGTGGACCCAATAAGTCATACTTTACATATGCGCTTTTCTGCACGCACTAGAAATATAGAGTGGAAAGACGATTCGTTAACAGAGGATGCGGTCGCCTGTATGAGGGGTTTATTAAATGAAAATAACCCTTATGTTATTAGTTATAGGATGCAGTCAGGTGAAGGTATAATTGCTAATAATGTTTTACATAACCGCACGGCCTTTACAGACGGTGAAGAAAAGCGTCTGTTATATCGAGCGCGATACTATGACAGGGTGAATGCAGTCGTAAGTCTTAAGTCTTAAGTCTTAAGTCAAAAACGTGCTTCGTCTACCTCACATGTCAGTGTCGGGGATTCGCTGAATTAAAGGCTGGAATGGAAAATTAAGAGAATTTGCATGATTTATTTAAGTGACATATTAACTCAGGAACATGAGCTGGAAACTTTTGAAGGTTTGCTGGAGATAGTAAGACAAAAGGCCAGAGATGGTGAAATACATCTGGATGTGGATATAAAACCTCCATATAACGATGCGCCGAAAGACTGGCAAAATCAGGTGGAAATGGCGTTTACTTTTCCAAATAGATGATAAATTGATTTATTTTGATATTTAATACGCCACCTTTCCCAATAGATAACTGATTTACATTGTAATAATTTATACTATAGTATTTATGAATAACTAACTAACTAATTGTTTTTTAAAGAGAATTTAAGTCATGTTATGGCAAGAAAATAAAAAAGCAGAACCCTATTCAGTGCCAGACACCGTTGCTGATCTGTCATTTAAACTTATTAGTGAGAAGGTACCACTGGATCATGCTCAGCAATTATCTGATGAAATTCAGAGAATATTACCGTGGATTGCAGATGAGCCACAGGCAGGTGTGCATATGATTCATGGTGCTACCACAGGTAACGGCTGGAATAGACCTGAAGATGATTGTGAAGACGCCTGTATTTACCTTTCAAAACGCTCAAGAATGCAAATACGCATGCCTAAAACACGTCATGAGGACATGAACGAGTTAATTGGCAAAACGATACGTTTAAATGGCCACGAGGTAATGTTTGGCGACTACCAGGTAAAACCATTTACCCCGCTAAGTACGTTGTTTTGTCGATACGTGATTATCGGAGACAATGAGACTGAAGATCAGTTTGTTGCCAGAGTAGAAGCTGATATGAAGTCAATGGGGATTAATTTAACCAAAGCGCTATGCGGTATGAAGCATACTTTTAATATGGCAGATGGCCCCACTAATGCTGTGAGTATTATGGTAGCGGATTTAGACCCGGAAGATGCGGTGACGTTACAGGTAAATGGAATTGGTGAGGGCAGAAAAGCTGGATTTGGTTTGTTTTTAGCGCATAAAGGCATAAAAGCAGTAGGCGACATGTCTGATATGCAGCATTTTGATGGGACTAAGTAATAGCGTCATCAGGAGTTTGACGGAGTCGTTTCGTCACCCGTCAGCTCCTGGTGGTATGGGTTTAGGGGACAGAGCGCAAAAAACGCGGTCTATCCCCGAGGGAGATGATCCTGAACAGTGAAATTCCTTCCGTTCATAACAATCAGTCGTTTTCGTTATTAATGTAACTTAAGCTGATATATATCAAATGGGATAATCGACGTTTTCATTTCGTTCCCACGGTCCCCGTGGGAATGCATATCTAAAATAAATAATGATTAGAAAGTAACAGATTAACTGACAATACACCCACGCAGGAACATGGGAAGGAGAGAAAAGCCGGGGCAGAGCACCAAAGCAGCGGTCTTTCCCCGAGGGAGTTCGGTCTGAGCAGGGGCGTGTCTGGGCAGTGTAATCTCTATCCGTTCATGGCAGTCTGTCGTTTTCCATCTCGTTAATGTAACTTATCGTGATATATATCTAATGGGATAATCGACTTTTTAAATTTTTTAACATAAAGTACGCAGCCATTATTTTACGCATTTTACATATTTAACAAATTTATTAAAATTGAGGCAATATCATGGCAGCACTTGATTCTGTTGAAAGAACTGACAAAGGTTATCTAGTTGACGTTAATGACTGGAACGAAGAAATCGCAACTGAGCTTTTCGCTGAAGAAGGCATTGTACCCTCTCAGGAACACTGGGATGTGGTTAATTATGTCCGTGAACAGACAGTTGGTGGCGATGAACCTAATGAGCGTAGCATCATGAAAGCTATGGGTAAAATCTGGGGTCGTAAAGTGGCTTCTAAGGAAATGTATGAAATGTTTCCTGGAATGCCATCTAAGCAAGGCCTGAAAATCGGTGGATGCCCAATGTCTACTCGCAAAGGCGGTTATTAAGCATTCATCTCACCCCTGAGGAGTGGCATGCCAGCGTTAAAAAATATGCACTTACGTTTGTAAGCTTATATTTTTCGCCCTGGCCTGACGCTCCTCAGGGGTAAGCTGAATACTTAATAAATAATGCTGTTTTGTACTGTATTATAAAGAGATATTAAAAAATTCCGTTTCTATTCCTAATGGGGTAGAGGTTTTTTACTGAAAAAACGGCTATAATTCGTCACACGATGCGGATAAGTCGCAAATAAAAGAATTCATGAGGGTAATACCATGGCTGATAGAAATGCAATGATCAAAGAATTGATCGCTATGCAAAAGAAATTCATCGAAGACGAGCACAAGAACGGTTTTAACGCTCAGCAGTACTTCACACCAGATTCAGGTAGTGTACTTGATGGTTACCGTGATGAATTCAATGAGAAATCACAGGCACTTGTTGATGCGGCTCATGCTGATAAAGGTTCTCATCGTTAAGATTTAGTTCTTAATGTTGAATAAAAAGCCAGACCTGTTCTGGCTTTTTTTATGGCTGATTTAAAATATTTTTTGTTACGGAGAACCGTGGGATCGAAATTAAGTAATACTTGCTGTTACGTTATCCTGCTCAGGCACATCTCCCTCGGGGAAAGACCGCGCTTTTTGCGCTCTGTCCCCTTAACCCATACCACTATGCGCCGACAGTGTAGCGAGTCGACTCCGTAAAACTCTTGGTGGCATCACAACAGGGACAGGGCGCAAAAAGCTGCGACCTTTCCCCGAGGGAGAAGCACCTGAGCTTAAATTTCAGCCCACATGCGCATCAAATTAATATACGTGTGGTCAATCTTCACCACTTCATCATCATCAGGGTACTTCTTCTGTAAAGTCTCGCGAGTTTTATGTAAATTAAATAATAATTCACGCTTCTCGGCATCACGAACCAGACTCTGAGCCCAGGTTACCGCTACCAGACGTGTGCCTTGCGTGACTTCTGCGACTTTATGTAATGAACCTGATGGGTAGGTAATGGCAGACCCCGCGTTAAGTTTGATGTTCTGCTCACCGCTCTGGGACTGTATGACTATCTCTCCGCCTGCGTATTCATCCGGCTCATTTAAAAAAAGCGTGGTTGAAACGTCTGTACGATAGCGGCCTTGCATTGGGCCCATAATTGGATCATCCACATGCTGCCCATAGGTTTCACCCGGCTCGTAACGTGCATAAAAGGGTGTTGCTAAACGGTGAGGTAAAACTGCAGCCTGATAAACAGGGTGATTGAACAATGAATTCATCACTATATTATTTAATTGGCCATGTAATTTTGAATCAGTTGCTAATTCATGATTTTTCTTAACTTTACGCGCCGTTTTACCTGCGCTTAGGCGGCCATCAACGTAGTCAGCATTTTCTAAAAGCTCACGCACACTTTTAAGTTGCTGCTTTGATAAAACGTCTGGGATGGAGACTAACATAATGCTCTCACTAAGAGTTGGGTCAAACTTTTTATGACTCTGTTATAATAACGCTCCAAAATTAAGCAATATTGTGCAGAGATTAACTAATGAATTTTAATATTACCATTGATGAAGAATCTTATACACTGGAAGTGAAAGATGAGCTTATGAAAGAGCTGAAAAGCTTTCATGATGAAATGGATGCCGAGTATGACAAGGGTTTGCAGCTAGGTCGTTACTGGATAGAAGCACCCACTCTGGAACAGCGTTGTCAATTCACGGCTAATAAAGTGGTTAGTGCTATACATCAGGAAAATATTCGACAGTTTTATATCACGGCTGCTTATATATTAAGTAAGTTCCCTGATTTGAAAAGAGTAACAGTTAGCTCTGATTTTGAAATAAGTGATATAGATATAGAATTGTAAAAAGATTTATGCTGTCGATTGCTACACGGTCAGCTCCTGGTGTATGGGTTAAGGGGACAGGCCGCCAAAAAACAGCGACCTTTCCCCGAGGGATATGTGCCTGAGCAGTGTAGTTTAACTGCAGCACACACTCCGCATCGCTCCCACGGTCCTCATGAGAATGTTTACCAAATATAAATAGTAATTATAAAATCTTAACCATTTTGTAATGCTGAATAGAATCAAATAAGAGATAACTTTTTTCAGTTATTTGATAACCTGATTTTTCATAAAAACCAAGCGCATTTTGTCGTGCATGTAAGAAAAGTTCGCGTGCATTGTTATCTTTTGAGTATTGCTCCATATGATCTAAAATCGAACGGCCTACACCTTTACCCTGGTATATATCATCAACAGCCATGTATCGAAGTTGAGAAAATCCGTTATCAGTAAACTCTAAACGTGCTACGCCGGCGACATCACCATTAATAACGGCCATTATGTGATAGCAATTAATATCAGTAATATCACGTTCGCTGCCTTCAGTTTTCCCCCAGGGCTTTCTTAATATGCGCCAGCGTAAATTATAATATTGCTGAAAATCTTTATCGGTTTCAGGTTGAGTTAGAGTTACATTCATAATGTTCACATATTAATTAATTTTTCAAGTTATGTGAGGCCGTGTGAGGTGTTTTCTGCGGTATGTTATTTAATATAACGTTTTTTATCTGATGATCATTTCCAGGCTCAAGCACAATATCAGATCGATGTGGCATTTCATTAAGTGTGTGACGAGTTAAACGTTCAAAATGCATTATGAACTGTTTGATTTCTGCGTCGTTCATAATATTATTATCGTTATTGTCATTTAGCGATAATTTTAATTTTTCTTCCTGTAATTTACGCCATTCAAATATCTTGTTAAAAGAGGGTATTTTAAGCATTACCTGAATATCAATTAATGAGAACAGCTCGGCATAAGTACTTTCAAGTTGCTGGTTTACAAAGCGCCGCCATGTTCCATCCGAGTCACGTGATCTTTCCAGGTCATTTATGGGGTCTTTTAATGATTTTTCAGTTTGGGGGGCTGAGCCAACACACCAGCCTTCAAATAATATAATGTCATATTCATTTTTTACTTTTTTCCAGTTTTCAGTTGGCAAAAGGTCATCTATTGATTTATCGAACACAGGTATTAGTAAGTCAGAAGTGTTTTTATTTAAAAGTTGAAGCAGTATTGAAATACCTAATTCGGTATTATGTGTGCCTGGTACACCTCGTGTGATTAACAAAGGGTGTACCTGACTGGCTAGCTGACGGCGTTGTTGTTTTCCTTTGTATAAATCATCAATAGAAATACTAATAACTTTTTTACCGAAGCCTTTTTCAAGTATGCCAGAAGTAATTTTAGATAAGGTGGATTTTCCAGAGCCCTGAGCACCGTTAATACCAATTATAAGTGGTTTATCAATGTGTTTTTTAGTCAGATACTTGCTAAATGGGATGTAAATTTTTTTAAGTGACGTTATGAAGCTATCATTCAGTGGGATTTGTTCATTCGACATTAGTGAAATAAACCAGGTTAATACTCTGTCTTCCCATTCTCTACCAGCTGAGTCTGATGGTTGAATGTAAGCAGGCCAGCTATTACTGCTAATTTTTTTTATAGACATAAAAGTATCTACTTAGTCAAGCAAATGAAAGCCAGGTGGTTGCAACATATTTTACGCCTTTTTGTAACTGAGAATTACGATGTTCATGTGTCCAGAAAGGTGGAAATAAAATTAAAGCACCTTCTTTAGGCTGTACAGAGATATCCTGAAACATGAATTCAGTTGCACCGCCAGGGCCGGGAACATCATTTAAATACCATAATGCGACTAACTGTCGATCTGCAAAATCGTGGCTGCCGCCGTCTATATGCCAGTTATAATATTCACCTTCAGCGGTGCGTTGCATATTATAACCTACGTCTTTAAAGGGGCCTTTGAAAAACGGAAATGCTTCTGAAAATTCACGTAAAGAGTGCCCTAAAGAGCGTATTAACTCCTGAGAAATATCACGCCAATCTTCTCTGCTGCTAATTGCCAGATCGGTTGATTGTTTTATATTGTGGTCTTCTTTAAAATCCTGTCCGACACGGCCACGGTACTGTGCGTCTTTGTCGCTTTCAAAACGGCGCACCATTTCTCTGCAAATATCTTTAGGTAAAGCATTTTCATTAATATAAATAAAACTGTTTTCTTTTACTTCTTTAAAATTAACGAGTGGTTTTTTTTGTGTTGAGTCATGGTACATAGTTATATTCTTTCTGCTTTATTCTTATCGCTGATGGGGTCTATATTATCTATAGTCAGCTTTTAAAGATAATTGTTATTAATCAAAGTTTCTATTTTGGTTTGTGAATTTTTTCCGTGATTGTTATATAGTTTTAATGTTTGCTCCGCTATATTAAGCCAATGATCACTGGCTTCATTAATTAAGTTTTTCAATTTCGATGTGTTTTTAGTTTCTAACCAGTTTTTATATGCATGAGTTAATGCAGGAAAAATCATTTTTCGCATGCTGCTTAAATTAGCAAAATAAAAATGTATTTGTGAGGCATTATTTTTTTCTAGCAATCTGGGTAAAGTGCTTAACATATCGGCAACATTGTCGCGTACGGCGCGGGCCATTATTTCAGCTTGAGAGTGGGGCAGGGTGATGAGCATTTCCTCCCATACCGGGCCTAGTATTTTTCCAGCCATAATTTCCCCAATTTCATGCTGTAAAACAGTATCTACTTCATTATCTGTCATTTTTTCTAGAGCATCTTCTATATCATTTTTAAAGTCATAACAGGCAAGCGCACGGGAAAGAGGGTTTTCCTGCTTATGCCAGAGCGATTCTTCAAATTTTTCCCAGATGAAGCGGCGCAGTGATTCACGGCGTATATAAACAGTTTTATTTTGTAACATGCCTGGTGGAGCGGCGAGATCTCGAGCGAACTCTTTTCCGGAAATATACAGGGTATAGTCATCCTGTGTTTCTTTGTGTAGTAACTCAGCTAGAAAGAAAACAGGTTTGCCATATAAACCATAACCACCGCTATATACTAACTGCTGCTTTTCCAGTTTTTTATTTATGATATCGTTTTCAAATAATTCGAATTCTTCATCGTTAATTATCAGGTTTGCAAGAGGCTGTTCGTCAATATCATCCCACAGCCCTTCACGATTCGTGAGCCATTCACCAATATCATTGTTATCGAGTTTTTTGCTAAAGGGTAACTGCATTTCCCAGCGATAATATTCCCGCATTTTTAATAAGTAAATACACAGGGTATAGTTACCCGCATACTGGGCATCAGAAATATGGCAATTGTGCTGTATTTGTTGATTGAGCGGTTTCATATATACCTATAAAGAATAGGGTAGTTCTGTTCATCTAAAATGCACTTGCATTTTTAAGATAGCATACATCCCTCTACATAAAATAGTATAATGCTCACCAATTTATCTTTATACGAGACAATTCCATGAGAATGAGAACCAAATGGCACGATAAAGAACGTACCGTGTCGATTGATGAAAAAGCTAATACCATGGCATTTATTTCATGGCGTATAGCAGCCGCTTTAGTACTCAATCTTGAAAATGAAAATTTCCAGACGGATACTCATAAACAGCGGCTTGATGTAATACGTGAAGCACTGGCTTTTTTAGTATCAGTAACCGATAGACTGGTCGCTAATCAGATGACTGCCGAGGAGCGACAGGAGTTTGTAGCCAAGTATGCAATCAAACTCTCTAAGACTTTTCAGGAAAACTGTGAAGATTTATTAGGTAGAGATACGGACTATAAAAAAGATTTTATCGAAATATTAAACCAGCGTTTAAATGCTTATGCAGAATGCTCATGGATTGATGATAAGCAAATGCCAGGTTTTCAGTATAAACGTGATTTTGGTGATTTTATAAGTGCTGAAATGGGTGCCAGGGATAATAAATGGATTACTGATCAGATCATTGAAATAGAAGTGCCTGATATGATTGAGAATCTCAAAAAATCTAAATATGAGATGGTAGACGGGCACAGTAGTGCGCAGCTTGGGTAGACTAAAAAGCAAAAGCAGTTTGTCCGCTAATAAACGCAAAACACGCAAATAAAAGCAAAATCTATTTTGTGGTAATGAGTCGTATATAAATAATTACTACAATTTTTTGCATTTATTTGTGGATAACATGCTTTTTTAAAGCATACATTGAAAATTGCTTCGCCTTTTCGATATACCGTTCATCCTGACATAATAAAGTCTGGACATAAAAAAAGGCCGGCCCATCTATCATAGGGGCCGGCCTTTTTTGTGTCTAACTAAAGCTAAAAATTAAGCTTTAAAGTTAGCCGCGTTATCAGTGTTCTTTTCAGAGCCATCTGCAAAACCAGCTGTGTAAGCTTCATTTACACGTTGCTCTTCACGCTCCGGATTACATACATAACCACCCTGCCAGCCCTGAA
>JAPHRB010000008.1 GCA_026197015.1 Gammaproteobacteria bacterium
ATTGTACAAGAATATTTGACTTGTACAAGTTATTTGTATAATATTTTAATCATTGTACAAGTATCTTGTATAAATATTTTAGAAAGCAGCAGTTTAATGGACTAGCTAGCTGGACTCTAATGATATTTACGAGAAGTAATCACACTCATAAATAGGTGACACAAGTGGGCAAAAATCGAACTGAAAAATTAACGGGTAAACGGTTTAAAGGCTTAAGCAGTTTTGAGCATGGTCGAAAAGCCGGTATGGGCGTGTTGGTGGTAAATCTGGGCACACCTGACGAGCCGACTACATCGTCTGTGAGGCGCTACCTTGCAGAATTTCTGTCTGATCGACGTGTTATAGAAATACCCAAATTACTCTGGATGTTAATACTGCATGGCATCATTTTACGCATCAGACCTGCAAAATCAGCTCGAGCCTATAAGACAGTATGGAGTGAGCAGGGGTCGCCTTTGATGGCAGGTTCCGCTGACTTAAGCTCAAAAATACAATCGTTACTTAATGATCGCATTCCCGGCAAGTGCAATGTTCAACTAGCCATGCGTTATGGCAATCCATCAATCAAAGATGGCTTAGAGAAGCTTCATGCCGAAGGTGCAGAACGCATTATGGTGTTGCCTTTATATCCGCAATATTCTGGTGCAACAACAGGATCTGTTGCTGATGCGGTGTTTTCAAACTTATCTAAATGGAGATGGGTGCCAGAGCTAAGAATGCTCGGTGCTTATCATGATAATCCAGATTATATATTGGCTGTCGCCCAGTCGATTTATGCACATTGGCAAGTGAATGGAAATTTAACAGACAAAAAACTGGATAAGGGGCATAAATTATTTATTTCATTTCATGGTATGCCTAAAGCAACCTTACATGCGGGTGACCCTTATTTTTGTCACTGTCATAAAACAGCAAGATTAATTGCAACCGAGTTGAATTTACATGAAGACCAGTGGGAAATGGCATTTCAATCTCGCTTTGGAAAAGCAGAATGGTTACAGCCCTACGCAGCAAAAAGATTTGTTGAGCTGCCAGAAGAGGGTGTAAAAAACATAACGGTAGTGTGTCCTGGTTTTTCAATCGATTGCCTGGAAACTCTAGAAGAAATAGCGATAGAAGGTCGCGAAGAGTTTATCGCCGCAGGAGGGCAGTCTTTTGAATATGTAGCTGCTTTAAATTCATCAGCACAGCATGTTGACTTTATGGTGAATCGAATCATAAAGAACGCATCTGCCTGGCCAGAATTAAAAAAAGAGTTAGATATTAATAATAATCAAACTGAACTGAGTAAACAGTTAGCGCTTGCAGCCGGAGGAATTTGAGATGAGTTCAATAGATGATGTTAATAAATCAAAGATGAATGAGAATTTTAGTGAAATAAATAAGAACAAACTATCACTACCACTACTTGGTGTAAGTGCCTGTTTGTTAGGTAAGGAGGTGCGATTTGATGGAGGACATAAGAAGAATAGTTTCATCTTGTCGTCATTATCCAGTTATATAAATTTCGAGTCTGTTTGCCCTGAAATGGAAGCAGGTTTTGGCATGCCAAGACCCGCTATGCAGCTACGTCAGCGAGGTGAAGAGGTTCGTCTGGTATTTAGTAAAAACCCGGAGAATGATGTAACCGATCAGTTAATTAATTATTCGTCTTCAAAAGTAAATAAATTAGAACATCTTGATGGTTTTATTTTCAAAAAAGACTCACCTAGTTGTGGGGCTTTTCGAGTGCCATTAGTGATACATGAAGAGGGCTTTAAAAATAGACAAGGTGTAGGTCTTTTTGCGAAAACATTTATTGATCAATATCCGCTTATTCCCGTTGAAGATGAAGGGCGCTTAAATGATGCAGCAATATGTGAAAACTTTTTTGAACGTGTTTATGCATATAGACGTTGGAAAAAAATAAGTAATGCAAATGAAAATGTTAAGGGACTTATTGATTTTCATGCCAGACACAAGTTAATGCTTATGGCCCGAGGTAGTCATTTTTATCAGGAGTTGGGTCGTTTAGTTGCGGGTACTACTACTAAAGACCTATTTCAGAAGCGTGAAAAATATATTCTAAGATTTATGCAGATAATGAAAATTACTACGCATCGCGGTCGTCAGGTAAATGTGCTGCAACATATTATGGGTTATTTAAAACAGGCTATCAGCAGTGAAGATAAGCAGGAGTTATTGTCTGTTTTTGAAGCTTATAGACAGCGCCAGCTTCCATTGATTACCCCGGTTACTTTGTTAAGGCACCATCTGCGAGTGCATCCACAAAATTATATTTCAGAGCAGCATTATCTCGAACCATTTCCAGAACAACTGGCATTGAGGTCGGCGTTATGAAAGGAGTCCGTTAATGAATGATATTTTTATTAATAAAACAGTAGTGCACTTTAAAGTCTATCTCGTTGGATTAAAAAAGAGTTAGAAATTAAATATTAGGACAATAAATCATGATTAAGAATTCAGGTCATAAGGCATTAGTATTTATTGAAGAAATAGGGCTACTTGTTATAGCTATTTCGACAGTTATAGCAATGAGTTTTGAAATAGTATCAATGTTTAAAGCAATGCGGGTTACATTGGCTGACCTGCTGTTGCTTTTTATATACCTTGAAGTACTAGCTATGGTTGGAATATATCTTAAGTCAGGAAAACTACCTGTTCGCATGCCTCTTTATATAGCGATTGTGGCGGTGGCTCGTTACATGATTATTGATATGAAAAACCTGGACACGTTAAGGGTTCTCGGTCTTGCAGGATCAGTGCTTATACTTGTTATATCAATTCTAGCTCTGAGATATGGGCATACAAAGTTTCCTTATGATCGCGACGATGACAGTTAAAAGATAATTATCTACGACAGAATAAAAAATATGTCTAATGTAAAATTAATTGGAGATTTGAAAATGAGTATCAATGCACAACGCGGGATTAACTGGGTAGAGCAAGGATATGTCCCGGATACGATAGTTCGGAAAGGAATTCGTCGTTTACTAAAGCAGAGATTGCTTGAAATTAATGCAGATGATGCGGAAGTATCTACGCAATATAAATATTTATTTATTGAGGCAATGAAACAGTCGCCGATTGCCCTGTCTCCAGAAAAGGCTAATGAGCAGCATTATGAAGTACCTGCTGAGTTTTATGATCTGGTTCTAGGTGAACACAATAAATATAGTTGCTGTTACTGGGATGAAACCACAAAAGATTTAACCCAGGCCGAAGATAAAGCTCTACAGATAACCTGTAATCACGCTGATCTTGAAAATGGTCAGTCAATTCTAGAGTTGGGTTGTGGCTGGGGTTCTTTAACCTTATGGATGGCTCAATATTATCCTCTAAGCCAAATCACTGCCGTATCTAATTCTCACTCACAGAAAGAGTTTATTTTAAAGAAGGCAGATGCACTTGGTCTTAAAAATATACAGGTCATCACATGTGACATGAATGATTTTAATACAATAGAAAAATTTGATCGTGTTGTATCTGTTGAAATGTTTGAGCATATGCGTAATTGGGAGCAGTTATACAAACAAGTATCAACATGGTTAAAGGATGATGGTAAGTTCTTCAAGCATGTCTTTTCGCATCGTCAAGTACCTTATAGCTTTGAGGTAAAAGACAGTAGTGACTGGATGAGTGAGTATTTTTTTACTGGCGGTATGATGCCATGTGATGATCTGCCTTTACATTTTCAACAGCATTTAAATATTAATAAAAGCTGGACATGGAGTGGTGAGCATTATGAAAAAACATCTAATGCCTGGCTTGAAAGAATGGATAAAAACAAACAGGTTTTGAAGCCTGTTTTTAAAAAAGCATATGGCGATGATCAAGCAAATTTATGGTGGGTTCGTTGGAGGTTGTTTTTTATGGCCTGTGCAGAGCTTTTTGCATATGACAACGGTCAGCAGTGGCATGTAACTCATTACTTATTCAATAAGGCATAAGTAATGAATGGCCAGAAACAAATTGTAGTCAATTTCATTATATTTCAGCTTGGCTGGTTCAGTTGTGTATTGATGGCTGCCCAGGGGTTACACGAAACAGGCATTTTTATTGCGCTGTTACTTGTTTGTGTTCAGTTGTTCCTGGCGGACAATCGTAAGAAATTATTAATTCTAATGGCTATTGTTACACTTATCGGCAGTGCATGGGACAGCGTAATGACTTCTTTAGGGATACTGGTGTTCGACACAGGCATGATAGTTAGTTTTCTGGCACCAGGATGGATTATTGCTATGTGGTTAATGTTCGCGACTACTCTAAATGTTTCATTTCGTTGGTTATTTGGTCGTTACTGGCTAGCCATGTTGTTAGGTGCTATATGCGGGCCTTTAACTTATCAGGCAGGTGCCGCAATGAGTGCTGTTGTGATTCCTGATAATTTTTTGGCAAATAGTGTTATAGCTGCTGGCTGGGCTCTTTTAATGCCTTTATATATTAAATTGACCGAGAGGCTTCATGTTGATGAAATTGCTGGAGACAAGTTATGAATATTATCACCCAATCATTTGGCGTATTAATTCCAATGCTTATTATGGGTACAGCATTTTGGATTATCAGCTTGATCAAAAAAGATGTAAGTGTGGTTGATAGTTTATGGTCACTTTTTTTTATTATTGCTGGCGTAGCTGTTATTAATGATCTGCCAGTGATTTCAGATAGAGCCATGTTGGTTTTGTTGTTAGTTACTATATGGGGTTTACGGTTGTCTGCATATATTACTCTACGGCACTGGGGTCATGAAGAAGATCATCGTTATCAAACTATAAGAAAAAATAATCAGCCCGGTTTTGCATTCAAAAGTTTGTATATGATATTTGTTTTTCAGGCACTGGTTGCATGGGTAGTCGCATTGCCCTTGTTTTATGCAATGAATTCTACTGCTCCATTAACACTTTTAGATGGGCTGGCTGTATTGCTTTGGCTGGTGGGTATGTTTTTCGAGATTGTATCAGATTATCAACTCTATCAGTTTAAAAAGAAGCCGGATAATAAAGGAAAAATTCTAACCCAGGGTCTATGGAAATATTCAAGACACCCCAATTATTTTGGTGAGTTTTTAGTCTGGTGGGGGTTCTTTGTATTTGCGCTATCTAATGATGGTTATATATCCATTATTTCTCCACTACTCATGACATTTCTGTTGCTTAAGTTTTCAGGTGTCAGTCTATTAGAGAAAACCATGAAAGCAAGACCGGGTTATGAGGTCTATATGAAAAATACCAATGCCTTTATTCCTGGTACTGCAAATAAGCAAGGTGAGTTATGAATATCAAGAAAACTATTTATCATGTGTTAGCTGTTAGTTTATCAATGATTTCTTTTAGTTCTCTTGCAATATTGACGAATGACTTAACAGATTCAAAAAAGAACTGGCAGTTTATTGCTTATCTAGATAATTCAAAAATTGGTTATCATAATTTTGAAGTCAATATTAGTGATAGTAAAACTACGGTTAAAACTCAAGCAGAGTTTGATGTTACTTTCATGTTTATTTCTGTTTTTAAATATGTACATAGTAATTTTGAGGTTTGGAATAATGGATGTTTAGTTAAACTTAACTCAATTACTAACAATGATGGTGAAGATTTATTTGTTAATTTACTTAATAGTGATGGGCTTACGCATATTGAAACAACAAGTAAAAAACTATCGAAACCTGACTGTGTGAGAAGTTTTGCTTATTGGGATGAAGAGCTGATTAAGTCAAAAGTGTTAATGAATACACAATCCGGTGAATTACTTGATGTGACTCATACGCTTGTAGGAACGGAGAAAATCCTCATAAACGACAAGTTAGTAGATACAAAACGATACCAGTTGCAAGGTAAAGACGAGCAGGGAATCGATATAGATATCAGTCTTTGGTACAACAAAAACAATCATTGGGTTGCACTTGAATCTAAACTCGAAAATGATCGTATTCTTCGCTATCAATTGAAGCAGGAGATAAAACAATGAAATTGCTAATAATAACCACATTCATGTTGTTTTTACAGGCTTGTTCGTTTACGCCAGACAAACCAATGCCTCTCGCAAAGAGTGTCGACCTAAATAGGTTTATGGGTGACTGGTATGTAATAGCTAACATTCCTACTTTTATAGAAAAGGGTGCTCACAACGCTATTGAATCATATGCCTTAAATGAAGATGGCAGTATTGCAACTACCTTTAGATTTAATCAGGATTCATTTGATGGTGAATTGAAAACATATAAACCGACTGGTTTTGTGAGTGATCATAATAATAGTGAATGGGGTATGCAGTTTATCTGGCCCATTAAGGCTGAATTTCTTATTGCTTATCTCAGTGATGACTATCAACACACTATTATTGCACGCTCAGCACGTGACTATCTCTGGGTGATGAGTCGGTCACCAGATATAGATGATGATCTTTATCAATCATTAGTACAGCGCTCTGTTGATATGGGTTATTCACGTGATCAGATACAAAAAGTGCCACATCAAAGCTCATCTTTAAAAAATAAACCCGCGATTCCCAGAGAGGCTGAATAATGAAAATAGCTATTATAGGCAGTGGTATTTCAGGTAACGTACTAGCTTATCACCTGAATAAAGAACACGATATTTCTGTATTTGAAGCCAATGATTACATTGGCGGTCATACCCATACTCATGATGTTGAAGTGCAGGGACAACAATATGCAGTGGATACAGGTTTCATTGTTCACAATAATATGACTTATCCTCATTTTATAAGTTTACTTGAGGAGCTAGGTGTAGAAAGACAAAAGTCGACTATGAGTTTCAGTGTGAAATGTGAAAAAAGCGGGCTTGAATATAACGGCAATAATCTTAATTCATTATTTGCACAACGTAGAAATTTATTACGTCCATCGTTTTATAAAATGATAGGTGATATTTTACGATTTAATAAAGAGTCAATTAGTTTACTTGAAACACCTGAGAATGATATTAGTCTTGGGGGTTATCTGCAGCAGCATGGTTATTCTTCGCAGTTTATTGAGCATTATATTATTCCTATGGGCTCTGCTATCTGGTCTTCAAGTTATGAGCAGATGCTGAAGTTTTCTGCTCACTTCTTTATACGTTTTTTTCATAATCATGGTCTGCTTAATGTAACTGATAGACCAGAATGGTATGTTATTAAGGGCGGGTCAAGTGCCTATCTTGATAAATTAACAGAAGGTTATCGTAATAAAATTAGACTTAACACGCCAGTTAGAGAGGTTAAGAGATTTGAAAACCATATCGAAATTACCACTGACACTATGTCAGCTGAAAAATTTGATTATGTTTTCTTTGCCTGTCACAGCGATCAGGCACTTAAAATGCTTGATCAGGCTGATGCATTTGAAACGCAAATATTGTCATCTTTTCCTTATCAAAGTAATGATGTGGTTTTGCATACAGATACAGCTTTACTTCCCAAACGGAAACTGGCCTGGGCATCCTGGAACTATCATCGGCTAGAGAGCCAAAGCAGACCAGTAGCGGTAACTTACAATATGAATATATTACAGGGTATTGATTGCCCTGAAACATTCTGCGTGACCCTCAATCATTCTGATGTTATTGATGAATCAAAAATTATTAAACGTCTTAATTATATGCACCCGGTTTTTACACAAGACACACTGGATGCACAAAAACAGCATTCTAGTTTAAATGGCTTGAACCGGTGTTTCTA
>JAPHRB010000076.1 GCA_026197015.1 Gammaproteobacteria bacterium
ACCTGCTACAGCTGCAGGAATATTATGTTTATCAACCACAAACTCCCATTCTTCCGGGCCCATAATTGTCGACACATGTCCCGGTGCTATTAACGCATCAAAACCCGGTTCGCCTGAATCTAGTAAAACGGCAATCGCGGGCCAGGTTAATCGACCAGAAAGCAATACGGATAAATTTTCTGGCACACCCTCAACCATCATTGCGGCAACCGGTGCGGTTGTCGTTTCAAATCCTGCGGCAAAAAATATCACTGCTTTGTCAGGATTCTGTTTAGCAATAATAACGGCTTCACTGGGTGATGCGATTGGTCGAATATCTGCACCCTGGGCTTTAGCCTGTTCGAGGGTACGTGCCTGAGTTTTTTTTACATTGACAGGGACACGCAACATATCACCAAAAGCGAGTAAAATAATATCTTCATTTAAAGCCAGTTGAATGGCCTCATAAACATCTTCTTCTGGGCAGATGCACACCGGGCATCCCGGGCCGGGTACTAATTCAATATACTCTGGTAACGCTTTACGTAAACCTGCCATAGTAATTGAACGTTCATGACCGCCGCAAACATTCATGATTTTAACTCGCCCCTTATGGGGTAAATCATGAATACGTTGTAACCATTGCCTGGCTGTATCTGACATTATATAACTAACTTAAACGTGTTTATGAACATGGTCATGAGTATGTTCATGCGAATGAGTATGAACATGCCCATGAGTATGTGAGTGCGAATGTGAACTCAGAGGATGTTCTTTAAGATAATCTTTTCGGGTTTTAATTTGTTGATTAATCCACGCAAGCCATTCACTCATACCTGATTTATCTTTGGATGATAATTCAAGAATCGGTGCCGTACTGGCGATATCCTGAAAATATTTTCTGGCTCTTTCGGGTTTAAAGTCATCAAGTATCGGTAGTAAATCACTCTTACTGATTAATACAAAATCAGACGCTCTAAACATAACGGGATATTTTGCTGGTTTATCATCACCCTCGGGTACAGACAGTAAGGTTACATTCAAGTGCTGACCAAGATCAAAACTGGCGGGACAAACCAGATTACCAACATTTTCTATGAAGATAATATCAAACTCTTTAAGATCAAGATTATGTAATGCCTGGTGAATCATATGTGCGTCCAGATGACAGGCGCTGCCTGTCGAAATCTGTATGGCTTTAACGCCATGTTTACGAATACGTTCAGCATCATTTTCAGTTTCCAGGTCGCCTTCAATAACCGCAATGCGAAGATTTTTATCTAACTGTTGAATGGTCGCTTCTAATAGAGCCGTTTTACCTGCCCCGGGAGATGACATTAAATTAATTGCCAGTACATTATGTTGATCAAAGTGGTCCCGGTTATGCATTGCCGTATGGTCATTTTCATCGAGTAAATTATGCAAAACAGTTACGGCTTCTTTACCGCTTTCAGTTTTATGTAACTTGCCGCCGGGTTTAATAAAATTTTCATTGCCGTGTGTTATGTTACAACCACAGGTATCACACATGATTTAGTCTCCAGTAGAAAACAAGTTTGACCAGTTGAATTAGTGTAAGCCAGTATTTGCTTTGCTTGCAAGGCCTGACTGTGAATCTGCTGTTTCCAGCTCTACACTGAGTAATATTAATTCATCACCACTAATCAGGGTGGTACGCCAGTTACCGCAATTTTTACAGATCAGTTTATTTGGTTTTGTTTCAGATTCGCAACCACATTCATTACATTTTACTTTTACGGGTAGTTGTTGAATAACTATTTCAGCATTTTCTGCAACTGTGCCTGTACTGGCTATGGGATAAGCATTTTTTAAGAGTTGTGCCTCAACGCCAGATAAAGGCCCAATACCAACAACGATTAGACTTATGTTTTGTGCATTACGTTCAGTTGCTATTGTTTCAAGTTGATTAATTAATGCCTGACAGATAGCAAGCTCATGCATATTAGATGCCTGACTCTAACATCTGATCATATAACTCCCAGGCCGTTTGTGCGTCCTGTTGTGAAATTTTCTGAATAGCATAACCAACATGTACGACAATATATTCATCTACCTCAAGCTGATCGTCCTGCATCATAAACAGGCTAACATCACGACTAACACCTTTGGCTTCACAACGTGCTGTAAAACCATCGATGGATTTTATTTGCATAGGAATACCAAGGCACATAACGTTTTCTTCACTTTGAAATCAATATGATCTAAGCATATACTTATAACTTATTAAAATAAAACCCCAATTTGATGTAGATCAATAAGGGGATTAATATATATGCTAAAAAGGTTCATAGATTAATTAATGGCCCGCATTATGATATCAAATGACACTCTAATATTAGGAATCGGTAACACTCTTCTTACAGATGAAGGCGCCGGGATTCATGCGCTTAATCTTCTTCAATCTGAATATTCAAATATTCCCAACTTAACTTTTCTCGATGGCGGCACTCTTAGTTTTACTCTAGCCTGCTGGATTGAAGATTGTTCTAATCTTATTGTATTTGATGCGGCTGAACTTCATCAGCCTGTTGGCACCGTAAAATCTTTCGTTGGTAAAGGCATGGATGATTTTCTTGGCAGCAGTAAACGAAGTGCACATGAAGTTGGTTTACTTGACCTGATGGATATAGCGCGAATTACTGAAAATTTACCAGAGAACAGAGCTTTAATTGGCATACAACCTGACCATATGGGTTGGGGTATGCAACCAACTGAAAAGGTAGCAAGTTCATTAAATGATATGGTAAGTGAAGCCAGAACTTTAATAAACCAATGGCATGATCTACAGCTTCCTGATAACAAAATTAAATATACAGCACCTGCGGCTTAGATATAAATCATACAGGAAACTAAGATGAGCACATCAAGTTCAGTATTAGATTCATTTAATATACAGACAAGCCATGACCTGACCTGGAATGTTTTACCTCTATTACATCAGGTTAAACATGCAATGGATAATCTATTAGAGAATAATACTAATGAAATCATTGACCTGAGAAGTATACCTCTTGCACCAGGTGAAGAAGATAACTTGCTCAAAATTTTAGGTCAGGGTGAAGTTAAAGCGCAGCTTAATGCGCTTGGCCCCAGTGAAATAATAGAAACACAGTATAACGGCGTATGGTTAATTACTCATTACAACGATGAAAATGAAATTGTTAGTCGTCATATTGAAGTAACTTATATGCCTGAAATTCTTCTTTCACAAATGCAGGACATTAGATCTTCGAGCCAGAGACTTAGTGAAAAACTGAGTGAAAGCCAAACTGATAACTCGACTGATAATGGACAAAATGAAAAACATTAAATGTCTAAAATAAATTTTTATAAAATCCATACATAATAAACTGTTAATTATGGGTCATACGCTGACAGGGGATAAGAATGACAAACAATAAAAACCTCAAAGACAGAACATTAGGCGAAGCCATGCAAGACCATGGTATATCTCGGCGAAGTTTTTTAAAGTTCTGCGCAGCAACCGCATCGATGATGGCCCTGCCCCCTTCTATGATTCCCGCTATTGCCAGGGCACTAGAGACAGCCAAAAAACCTTCGGTAATCTGGTTATCTTTTCAGGAATGCACCGGCTGTACTGAATCATTAACACGTTCACACAATGCTACACTCGAAAACCTGATTTTTGATTCTATTTCTCTGGATTATCATCACACACTTCAGGCCGCATCTGGTGAAGCAGCTGAAGAAGCTCGTGAAGAAGCAATGCAGGAAAACTGGGGAGAGTATCTGTTAGTGGTTGATGGCTCTATTCCAACTAAAGATATGGGTTACTCAACCATTGCCGGTATGAGTAATCTTGATATGTTTTTACAAACCGCTGCTGGTGCTGCGGCTATTATTTCTGTTGGCACCTGTGCTGCCTTTGGTGGTATTCCCCACGCGCACCCTAACCCAACCGGTGCATATTCTGTTTACGATATTATTAAGATGTATGGGAATGCAAGCCTCGACGGCATTAGCTCGGCTTCTATTTCAAATACCAGTGGTGGTTCAGTCGCAGACAAGCCTATTATAACGGTGCCCGGCTGCCCACCGATTCCCGTGGTGATTACCGGGGTACTCACTCACTACCTGACATTTGGCACCATTCCTGAACTTGATCATCTGGGTAGACCTAAAGCTTTTTACGGACAAAGTATTCACGATCGTTGTTACAGACGTCCATTTTACGACAAGGGACTTTTTGCAGAAACCTTTGATGACGAAGGCGCTAAAAAAGGCTGGTGTTTATATAAACTGGGTTGTAAAGGACCGACTACTTACAACGCTTGTGCAACTACTAAATGGAATAATGGCACCAGTTTCCCCATAGAGTCAGGGCATCCCTGCCTGGGCTGCTCTGAGCCAGACTTCTGGGATGGTGGTGGTTTTTACAAGGCCTTGTCTGTACCCACTATCGATATACCGTCAACTGTCGTTTATGCCGCCGCAGGTGGTGCCGCTGCGGGTGTTGCGCTTGGAGCATTAAACAAAAACAAAAAGAGCAATGCCATCAGGCAACACACTAAAACTACCATTGATGACCTCGAAAAAGAATAACACAGGTTCAGAAAATATTGTTTTCAGTAAATCATGTTGAACAATAAAATGAGGATAGAAGAATGAGTGAGATAGAATTTCTAAACTGGGTACGCGGCCCGGCTTTTGAGATCGCTACTGTTATTTTTATAGCCGGTGTCATTATTCGATTTCTTGAAATTTTTCTTCTGGGTAGAAAAACTAACCTTGCAGAAGCCAAAGGCTCTGAAATGAGCAGTGGTTTACGCACCATCGTGTCTCGTTCTATACCGGATAAAAATACTTTTAAACGTTCTTCGTTTAAAATTGTTAGCGGTTATATTTTTCATCTGGGATTATTAGTTACGATTTTTTTCTTTGCACCGCATATTTTATTATTCAAAGAAGTTCTCGGTTTTAGCTGGCCTTCATTGCCGACTGCGATTGTTGATGCATTTGCAGTGGTAAGTATTATTACCCTAATTGCGGTATTAATTCATCGCCTACGTGACAATGTTTTAAAGTTTCTTAGCTCAACTGAAGATTACCTGGTTTGGTTACTCACCATACTGCCCTTAATTACCGGTTATATTGCATTTCATCGAATTGGTATGACTGCTCCTACATTACTTGCGATACATATATTAAGCGTAGAGTTATTACTCGTGGCTTTTCCTTTTACCAAACTAATGCATGCATTTACACTGCTGATTGCGCGTTGGTACAACGGTGCCATTTCAGGTTATAGAGGAGTTCAGTCATGAGTGCGTCTTTAGAAAAAGGTATTAAGGCCTTAAAAAAAGAAGTAGATTCAACCGTAGGCGCATTTTTTAGCAGTTGCGTTAACTGTGGTATGTGTGCTGAAGCCTGCCTGTTTTATACCGAATCCCCCTGCCCGGCGCGCACCCCGATTAACAAAACCGAACCCTTACGCAGAATATGGAAACAGGAATATACCTTATTCGGACGCATTGGAAAAATGTTAGGTCTGGCAAAACCCATCGACCATGAATTTCTTGAGCACTGGGAAACACTGGCTTACGACAGCTGTTCCTTATGCGGGCGTTGTTCAATGGTATGCCCCGTAGGAATAGATATCACAGCGATGATTCGCAAAACCCGAGAAGGTCTGGCTGCAGCGGGTCATGCACCAGAAGGTTTAATCGGCGCAACCAAACGTGCAGTTACTATTGGTAGTCCCATGGGGGTTAAGTTACCTGCGTTAATGGCACAAATTAAACATGTAGAGAAAGATACCGGTTTAAAAATTCCGATGGATCAACAAGGCGCAGAATATATGCTGTTGTTATCGTCGATGGAGATAATGAATTTTCCTGAATTTATCGAAGCCATTGCCAGAATATTCGATAAAGCCGGTGTTAGCTGGACGATTTCCAGTGAAGCATTTGAAGCAACCAATAGCGGCATACAAATTGGTGTTTCAGATATCGCCGCAGAACTGGTTCAACGTATCGTCGACGCTGCTGAAAAACTAAAAGTTAAAACGGTAATCAGTCCTGAATGTGGTCATGCCTATATGGCAATTCGCTGGGATGGCCCTAACCTGGTTGGAAAAGCCTTTAACTTTAAAGTACGGCATATCCTGGAAGTGCTTGATGAATTTAGGAAA
>JAPHRB010000115.1 GCA_026197015.1 Gammaproteobacteria bacterium
CATCAATATTGAGATCGAACTTAACATCTCCGCGCAGTTCCTGTATCTCTGGAATGATGGCTTCAATTAATCCCAGGTTGTGGATTTCTGATTTTATATTGGCGACTATTTTTTGTTGCTGTGGATTTAGATCAAGTAAACTGGCTTCAGGTAACTGAAGCCATGCAAGAAATTTGTCGCCATTATCCATGAATAAATTAGCGCTGGCCTTTGTTTGCTTTTTCTCCATTGTGATTTCTATTTTTCCACTGCGATATTTCCAGTGTTCAAATTCACCTTGTAACAGAGGGTAATTGACTGCACCCTCTGGTAAGTCGATAAGAATATTGCCTAACAGTTGATTGGGTATTTGTTGTCTCAGCTTGGCTGTCGCATTTAGCAGACCGTCAAACTTTATGTCTGGAGGTAACCAGGAATTAAAAATTTTCAATGGAAATTTTTGCATCACAAGACTGGACTGCCAGTCAGTTTCTTTAAATACCGTTGAGGCACATAAATTGGCATGCTGACTATTGTGTAAACACAGGTCGCCCGTCACGAATGACTTATTAGTCACATTAAGTGAAACCGGGTTGCTTAGTTGCCAGTTATCATACTGCACACTTTGAATATCGATACGTTCAATCATTCCACTCCAGCCGTTTTCATCAGCTGCACCTTTAAGTTCGAGTTCAGCGGCTAATTTTTCTGCGAGGGCTTTTACCTGTAGCTGCTGATGGTTGGCGTTGATGTCCAGTGACTGCAAAAAATAATCATTTAGTTTAAGTGATTGCGCGCTTAGCTGAACATTGAGTTGCTGCCACTTAAACAGATCAATATTCAGTGAGCCATTAACAGCGCCAATTTCATAATCAGATAGTTTTAATGAACTGGCGTTTATAGTTGCTTTAACTATGGGGGCGTTTTGTGTGCCATTGATCTGGCCACTAGCCAGTAACTGACCGCGAGCAAGTGGGTAGAGTTCAGACAGATCCTGGGTTTTAATATCCCAGTTTAATTTCAGCTTATTGCCTAGCTGTCCCATAGCGCTGATTTTCGAATCACCAGACTGAAAATCGAAAAATGAAATATCTACATTATTTTCATGCCAGGCCATCTGTGTGCGCAAAGAGACGGGGTGTTTACGCAGTGTACCAGTTAGTTTTGTTATGTCAGTATCAGCAAAAAGCTGGCCATTTTTGAGGTGACCTTTTGTGCGTATATTTGCTTTAAGTTGACCTGGCCACTGAGGCCAAAGACTAGCAGGGTCGATATTAGTTGCCTTAATGTCTGCAGTCCAGTTTAACTCAGACGACCAGTTAAGCCGTCCGCTGGCATTTAAAACACCCTTTAATGCATTGACTTGCAGAGTTTTGACATGCAGTCCTTCTAGATTGCCTTCGGCACTGGCAGCCCAGGAGGAAGGTGCGGTTTCAGGCCATGGGCTATCAGTGGTCAGATTTATTTTATAGTGCTCAGCACTACCTTCAATAGAGGCCTGACCCTGAGCACTGTCAAACCAGGCCGAGTGTAACATTGGCCAACGCAAATTCTGCCAGTCCAGATTTAGTTTAATGTTACCGCCATTACTGGCGGGTAACCACTGACCACTGGCGTTAATTTTTGTATTACTGCGAGGCGCATGTAAATTTAACTGATCAATTTGAATTGTATTATCACTGAATCGCTGCAACTTAAATTGTGTGTCAAAGTTGCCTGTTTCAGAATTAAGCGCATCAAGATTACCAGTTATGCTGGCCGTGGAAAGATCACCTTTCGTTTTAAGTTTGAGAGCACCGCTAATAGCTGGCAAATCAGTGTGCAGTTTTGAAGTTTCAAAATGTGATACATCAATTGAAGCCTGCCAGTTGAGTTGATTAAGTAGATCATATAATTCTGCATCAAGTGTTAGTTGCAGTGGCCCACTTATTTGTTGCTTTAGCTGGCTTTTTTTGACATTGCCCGTTATTGAACCACTGCCTTTAACGATTGCACTGGAAGGAAGTTTTGTTTGCCAGTTAATATTAAGGTCATGGCGATAGTTTCTGGTTGGAAACAGTTTTCCCGTTACTTTAATGTTGTACGTATCGTCACTGACACTAAGCTCATTAATATTAATTTTATTGAAACTTGAGCGTGCATTTAGTTTTATAGTGTCAACGTTGTAGGTTTGTTCATCCTGACTTAAACTCATGCCTTCGATCACTGCATTACTTAATGTTATATTCCAGGGCAGATTAATATCAGGTAAATTTAAGGCCTGACTCTGCTGAAGCTGTTTTTGCTCTGTGTTGGCTAAAACAATGTTAAGTGATTGAATATGAAGATAATGAATATCAATCTGTGTTAGCAATAAATCGACAGGTTTCCAGTCAAATATTATCTGCCTGGATTTGATAACAGTGTCATGCGTTTTGTATTCTAATTCAGTAAGCGTAATGGGGCCGAAGAGTTTTCCCTGAATATCATTTATACTTAATTCAGCTGGCAGGTAGGGTTTAGCCTGATGAAAACTCCATTGTAATCCTGCTTGTGTCATGGTTAACCAGAAAAAAACCAAGAGTGGAACAGGCACTAACAGAACAAGGAGTATAAGTAATCCCCGTTTCATAAGTCAGGCCCAATATTAATGTGCAGGCGCCAGGGTGTGCCATCTTGTGTAATTGCACTTGCCAGATCGATACGCACCATGCCAACAGGTGATTTCCAGCGCACGCCAAAACCGGCTCCTCTTTCCAGGTCGTCGCTAAATTTTTCAAGGGCGTTACCGCCATCATAAAACAATGCCATTCCCCATTTATTGTCGAAGTTATGTTCAAATTCAATACTGCCTACCATTAGATGCTGGCCACCGATAACATCTCCATTTGCGTCTAGCGGGCCAAGCGACTGATAAGAATAACCACGTACACTTTGTGCGCCACCAGTAAAGAAACGTACCGAAGAGGGCAGTTGATCGAATTCTGAAGTCCAGGTACTGCCCAGATTTCCACGGAGGATGAAGCGGTTGTTGTTATTAATCGAATTGATGGCTTTGATGCCGCCCTGAAGTTGAGAAAAGTCAGTATCGGAAATTAAATTTTCACTGGCTCCTCGAAGACTAATATCGAAACGCAAGCCATCTATTGCGTAAATAAAATTTTTGCCCCAGGTGCGACTCCAGTTTACGCTGGGTATTAACAAAGTGGAATCTCCGCCGGTGTCTGCGATCTCATAATCTTCCTCCTGGTAATTAAGAGAAATGGATTCTCGCCATGCGCCGCGGCTACGATTGAGGCTGGCACCGATGGTTTGAATGGTGCTGTCAGAACTGGTTGTTTCTTCGTTTATTATTGCGGCACTGTAAATCAGCTGATCAGTACGCGGATTGAGTACGGGCACACGATAACGTGCACTCAGGCTATAGCCAACTTCAGAGACCTTGGCTTCTGTATCAAAACGGTGCCCGCTATTATTAATACGCGGCATTTGCCAGCCAAATTTGGCTCGCGCTCCAGTGTCGGTGCCGTAACCCAGTCCAATAGTAAAACGGTGGGGTTTATGTGGTTTAAGTATTACACTTACAGGAATCTCATGCAGATCACTTTGTGGTTGACCGGGATAGACTTCTACCGAGCTAAAGTAATCACTGTCATTTAAGGCGTGCTGCAAGTCAATCAACTTAGCAAGAGTGTAAGGTGAGCCTTTTTTGAAGGAGATATAACGACGTAAAAAAATGTCATCGAGTACATCCTGTTTTATAAAAACCTCACCAAAGTTATAACGTTGACCCGCGTTATAGCTCAAGTGGATTCTGGCTTCATTTGTATTGAGATCTATTTCTACACGGTGCTGGTCAAAACGAGCGTTGAAGTAACCTCGTTCCGTTGCCAGTTTTGATAAACTGGTTTTAAAGTTTTCATATTCAATATGGTTAAAAACACTACCTTTAAGAAGTGTTCTGGTTTGAATAAAATCATTGTACTCATCATCCTTGCGCACTTCCTCACTTATTGAGAAATTGAATTCAGCAATAATTATTGCTGGCCCAGGGTCAATATTGTAAGTTGCTTGCCAGTGGTCAGGTGTAGTTTGAATTAATTCAGCTTTAATAACAGGCTGGTAATAACCATATGGCTGTAATGCGCTAGTGATTTCGGCGGGTGCTTTTTTATGTAATCGAAGGAGGCGAGCAGAGCTCAATAAAGCATGTTCTTTTTGTTGTTCGATACTTAATAACAGTCGAACATTGGTTTCCAGTAAATTGTTAATGCCACTGATAGTAATATTTACGCTGCTTTTGGCGTACAGTGGTGTAGAATAAATAAAGACCAATATGGCGAGCAGCGTCAGCTGCATTTTATGCATTTCTGTTCCTTATTATTTACTTGGTTTGCTGCTTGTCTGTAAGCATTTCAACGGGGAAGGGTTTTGTTTCATTTCCTGTATATATAGTTTGGTGGGGAAATGGTATTTCAATACCCTGTTCATCAAATGCATTTTTAATTTCCTCATGGATACTGTTTTTTAACTCGAGAAATTTTTCTCTTTTTGCCCATACAGAGTACTGAATATCTAAAGATGAATCACCAAATCCCTGAAAAATATATATTGGTTTAGGCTCTTCAAGGCAGAGCGGGTTTTTATTTGCTACATCATCAAGGGTTGCACGTACTTTTTTCAAATCTTCTTTGTATGCTACACCTACCATTATATCCAGTCGTCGAATAGGGAAACGGGTTACTGTTGTTACCTCTGATTTGATCAGTGATTCGTTGGGGATGCGTACGAATAAATTATCAAAGGTTCGAAGTTTTACTGATAATAAATCTATAGAGAGAACTTCCCCGGTTGTGGTGCCTACACGAATTATATCACCAACAGTAAATGGGCGCTCTGCAACCAGAAATAAGCCGCTAATTAAATTAGATGCGGATGTTTGTGATGCAAAACCGATTGCTACAGAGAATACGCCGGCTGCACCAAGTAATACGCTGAGATTAAATCCCAGTTCACGTAGTGCAGATATTAGAAACAGAACAAGAATTAAATAATAGCTACCTCGCTTGAGTAGCATGATACGGTGATTGTCTATTTTGTGGCTAGCTAATTTTTGTAATGATGCACTAAATAGTTTGGCAATGATGATGCCTGTAATAATGAGGGTGATTGCGCGGATTAATCCCCATATCTTTTCACTGTTTATAAAATAAACAATGTCAGCCCAGAACTCATTCATAATTATTTCTCGTTCTATTTTTAGCTAAATACAGTGCTAAAGGCACGGAATAAAACACTACTGTCTGTTGTTTTGCGTGCCTCGTTTATTTTTTTCATGCGGCCTTTATTTTTTGGCGGTCTGTTGTCTATTTTCAATTCGGCCAGATCACCATCTTTTTCACGTGTGAGCGTTATCTGGGGCGTCCAGAGTTGACCCGTTGATGAGGCGTATAAAGGTAGTAGAGGTGTAGGTAAATTTAATCTATCTAATAATAGTGTGGTTTTACTCTGGTTGCGAATTAACACAGGGGTTATTGCTCTGTGTGATCGATCAGGTATGTCTTCGAAATTTATACGACAATGGGTAGTTGATGCATAGCAAAATTCACCTTCAAGGGTTGAAGGGCCAAACCAGGTATCTGAAAGCCGCTGAATGGCAATTGATGTTAATACTTTTTTAGGGCTGGAGCCAATTGCGATTTCAAGCCATAGTGAAGAGCTGACATACAGGGTAACTTCTTCACCTGCTGTTAGATTAAATGGTATATGTGGACGAGAAATAATTGAGCGATCTGCAAGTTGTGGTGTAATAATTAGTTGACCAGTTGTGTTGTGCAAAACATAACGTGAGTTGTTATTAAGCGTTTCCGGTAACTGTTCGGTATTCTTAATTTCCCAGTTAGTATCTTCCCTGTGAAAACCCTCAGTAGGTTCATAAGCTATTTGCCATTCATCTATTAAACGTCGGACTATTAACTTTAATTTTCCGATCTGCCATTCTTTATTATCTTCTATTTGCAGCTTAAAGTTGCCCCACCAGGATGGCTGATTGTTAACTTTATCTGTCATGATACTTCCCTGAGTGACCAGGTCTATAACTTAATAAATGCATTTTATAAAAACTTAAAGACTGTTTTCTTAAAGACTGTTTCATAGGTAAATTGTATATTTAAAATTGATTATTGTTTATATTTGTTACTATTCAATTCTGCTTAGATAATTGGGCTTTCTGTATGCGGTGATGGAATCAGTTCATGTGAATGTTCTTCCTGGAATTCATCTACTTTAGCTTCAATCTCATGAATATCTTCAAATCGAGCAATGTGGAACAGAGCGTCTCCTTCATTAACCAGCGGCAGGTTAGTTCTACCGATTACGATACCATTGAATGAAGATATTACATTACTTTCAGTTCCACCAAATGGGTCTGCAACGACACCTAATAACGTATTCTTTTTTACGCGGCTGCCCAGGGCAACCATGGCACGTAAAATACCACTGTCTGATGCGCGAACCCATGAACTGGATCGAGCGACCACTGGTTCAGTTTGTTTTTTTGATTTGCTGCGCGATGGGGGTAACATTTCAAGTGTACGCATGACATTGACAATACCTTTAACGCCTGCTCGTATAGATACTTCATTAAATCGAAGTGCCTCTCCTGCTTCATATAACAACATAGGAATACCATATCCCGCAGCGGCCTCTCTCAATGAGCCATCACGTAAATTAGATGAAATGACAACAGGTGCATCGAAAGCCCTGGCTAATATATTGGTTTCCTCATCGTCAAGATTAGCTCTAATTTGAGGCAGGTTGTCTCGATGAAGTGCACCTGTGTGCAAATCAATACCATGTGTGCTTTGCGTGACTATTTCTTTCATAAAAAGATAAGCCAGGCGTGCGGCTAAAGAACCTTTTTCTGTGCCTGGAAAAGAACGGTTCAAATCACGTCTGTCAGGTAGATATCGTGAATGGTTAATTAAACCATGAATATTTACGATAGGAACCGCGATAATAGTTCCCCTTAGACGTTTTAATGAGGGGAGTTTTAATAACCGGCGTATAATCTCAACGCCATTTATTTCATCACCGTGAATGGCCGCACTAATAAACAGGCGGGGTCCTGCTTTTTTCCCTTTAATAACATGAACCGGCATCGTCATAGGGGTATGCGTATATAAACGAGTCACAGGTAGTTCTATAGTTGTACTTGTTCCAGGCGCAAATGTATGACCATGTATTTCTAATGGCGGTTTTGGCATTAAAGTTAGCCTTTACCTTTGGTTTTTGTTTTGTGAGGCCTGGCTGTTTTTTCAATAAAGTCAATGATCATGCCTGCCACATCTTTGCCTGTAGCATTTTCTATGCCTTCAAGCCCTGGTGAAGAGTTAACTTCCATTATAAGTGGGCCTTTTTCTGAACGCAGTATATCTACGCCGGCAACATTAAGCCCCATGACTTTGGCGGCTTTAACAGCTGTGGCACGTTCAGTTGGTGTGATTTTAACTAATGAAGCGCTGCCTCCGCGATGTAAATTAGAGCGGAATTCTCCTGGCAGGGCCTGACGTTTCATTGCGGCGACTACTTTTCCACCGATAACTAAACATCGTATATCTGCACCACCGGCTTCCTTAATATATTGTTGCACCATTATGTTGGCTTTCAGTCCCATAAAGGCTTCGATTACACTTTCAGCGGCTTTTTTAGTTTCGGCTAAAACCACGCCAATTCCCTGGGTACCCTCTAGTAATTTGATAACCAATGGTGCGCCACCCACCATTTTTATCAGATCCTGGATGTCGTCAGGATCATGAGCAAAACCGGTGCTAGGCAAACCAAGGCCTTTACGGGAAAGTAGTTGCAATGAACGAAGTTTGTCACGCGAGCGCGAAATGGCAACCGATTCATTCAGGGGGAAGGCCCCCATCATTTCAAATTGTCTCAGTACGGCAGTGCCATAGAAGGTAACCGAGGCGCCAATCCTGGGAATAACAGCGTCGAAAGCACCAAGTGCCTTACCTTTAAAATGTACTTCGGGTTTGCTGCTAACCACTTCCATATACGAATGCAGTACATCAAGTACCATCGGTTCATGGCCGCGTTGCTCACAGGCTTCAATTAGTCGGCGGGTGGAGTAGAGCTTCTTATTTCGAGAGAGTATTGCAATTTTCATTTAAAGGCCTTTAGTTGGAGTTTGTGTTCGCTGAGGGTTTACCAAGCATATACGATGCAGCTGGATTAACAACGATTTTATCTGTTATGGCTGATCGTCCCAACAACATGCGAAAGCGCATTGTGTCTCTGTTTGATAATGTTAACTCAATAGGCCATGACTGGTTATCTATAACTAATTGTGTGGAGATAACATATCGCTTCTCAATATGTCCACCGGAATCCGTTACATCACGTTCATCCAGTACACTGGCCTCACAATAGGTTTCTTTAAGTGAGTCATTTTGATTGGGGTGCATACCAAAGCGCACCCATTTCTCATTATTTTTGGTAAATGGTTCTACGCTGAAAGCATGTAAACAAGATGTTTTAGCACCAGTATCCACTTTAGCTTTAATATGAGTCAGGCCGAGCTCAGGTAGTGAGCACCATTCTCGCCAACCTACTGTAATTAAATCATCACTCACTTTTAGTTACCTTTAATTAAAATATGAGAACATCCCGTTGTATTATAAGGCCGTTTAGCATTGCCAGATATATTTATATTAATTTACAGTAGAAATAATGTGGCTAATCCAAGGAAGCTTAAAAAACCCACAATATCGGTGACGGTAGTTAATACAACTGCACCAGACAGAGCAGGGTCTATACCTAAACGATTGAGTATTACAGGTATCAAAACGCCTGACAATGCAGCAGCAACTAAATTCAGCATCATCGCGGCACCAATAATTAGTGCAATGGCAACTTCCTGAAACCAGATAAAAGTCACAACGGCAACAATAATAGCCCAGATTAAGCCGTTTAATAATCCAACATTTAGCTCTTTATTTCCAAGCCAGCGTAAGTTCGAGCTGCTCACCTGCCCAAGTGCCAAACCACGAATTGTGAGTGTTAATGTCTGGCTGCCTGCTATGCCTCCCATGCTGGCGGCTACCGGCATCAAAATGGCGAGAACCACGACTTTATCCAGTACTTCCTGAAAAAGTCCGATCACCGAAGCCGCCATAAATACAGTAATCAGGTTGATGCCTAACCAGACGGAACGCCGTCGTGTGCTGGGCAGAACCCGCGCAAAAAGATCCTCGTCCTCAACTAAACCGGCACTGGCCAGGAATGTTTTATCGGCCTCAGCTACGATTATATCTACAACATTATCAATGGTAATGCGTCCCAGTAATTTCGAAAACTCATCAACTACTGCAACAGAAATTAGATCACGCTGTTGAAACAGAACCGCTACATCATGTTCGTTTGCATCTGCCTGCACCCAATCCTTAGCTTGTAACATGACTTCACTTACAATAGTGTCCGGATGTTCAGAGACAGCACTGGCAAGGCTTAACTTGCCGAGATAAGTGCCATGTTCATCTATCACCATTAAAGCATCTGTATGTGGGGGTAATGGTTTCAAGCGGCGCAGGTAACGTAAAACAACCGCAAGAGTGACGTCTTTACGAACACTTATAACATCTGTGCTCATTAATCGGCCTGCGGTGTTATCAGTAAAAGACAGCGCAGTTTCTAAACGATGACGGTGGTCATCATCGAGAGATTTCAGCACGGCTTCACTTATATCATCGGACAGTACATCCATGACATCTGCAAGATCTTCTACGTTCATGGTTTCGGTGGCTGCAACCACCTCAGCATGTTGCATTTTTTCAATGATGCTGCCACGAGCTTCATCACCCAGGTAACTAAGTGTTTCACCCTCAACTTCATGTGGTATTAGTCTCCACAGACGTTGACGTAACTCCGGCGGCAATGATTCAAGCAAACTCGCAATTTCAGCTGGATGCAGAAGCTCAAGATGAATACTAACGGCATTATCATCAGCGGATTTTAAATTACCAATAATGTAATCTATCTGATTCTGCTCTTTTGGCATTGTGCTATCCGGCGTCATGACTTTTGGATCTACCCCTTGTGAATTTATTAATATTCAAATAAATTTATAAAGAAAATATAAGGTTATTTATTTAATTGCTAGTTTGTCTGTAAATACTTTAATTTTCCAGTTAATTTAAACTAATCTACAGGTAGAGTTACAAAATGAGTTTGACCGATAAAAAGATAAGGTTTCAGAACTATGTTGACAAACTTTAATGATTACCTGGAGGGTTTATGTTCTGAAAAATGTCTTATTGTCACATTGGTTGCCAGTTTGTTTCTGGGTTTTATAGATTACCTTATGGGGCCAGAGCTTTCATTTTCAGTGTTTTATACTATGCCTATAATGTTAGCCACATGGTATGGGGGGAAGAGCACAGGTTTAATTCTGGCTATATTTTCTGCCTGCATCTGGCTAAGTGTAGATTCGCTCACTAACACTGAGTACTCGGGTTTGTTAGTTGCTGTCTGGAATACACTGGTTCGATTATCTTTTTTTATTATCATCTGGTGGCTGTTATTAGTACTTCATGAAAAGCTCATTCTTGAAGAAAGCCTCGCAGATACGGACCCTTTAACCGGTTTGGCCAATCGACGATTTTTTCAGGAGCAGCTTGAAAGAGAGCATGCCCGTGCGAAACGTCATCCTGAACCTTTTACTATTGCCTATTTCGATCTGGATAATTTTAAATATGTTAATGACACAATGGGTCATGATGTGGGTGATGAATTATTAAAGGTTGTAGCCGCTAACTTATTAACGAGTGTTCGTTCTACAGATTTTGCTGCGCGACTCGGTGGTGATGAGTTTTCGGTATTGTTTCTAATATTAGACGCCGACACTGCAACAGCTGTGCTGGAAAAATTACAGTTTGAAATACTTGAGTCAATGAAAGAAAAAAGCTGGCCGGTTACTTTTAGTATTGGTGTTGTTACGTTTACTCAGGTAATGGACACCAGTCGTGACATGATTAAACTGGTTGACGATTTGATGTATGAGGTTAAGAAATCCGGCAAAAATAATATCCGTCATATTGTCTGGCCGACTTCACCTTGAGGTTTTCGTTATAACCAGCGTACCCGTCTAAATAGATATAACATTACAAAAGCGATGCCCGACATAACAGACAGTAATACGTAATACCCATGCTGGCTTTTTAGTTCCGGCATGTTTTCAAAATTCATTCCGTATATACCAACCAGTAAAGTTAATGGAACAAAAATTACGGTAACAATGGTAAGCACTTTCATGATCTGGTTAAGTCGGTGACCATTGAGGCTGATATATGCTTCAATGAGATCAGTGATGACATCCTGGTAGACTGAAGATAAACTGCTAAAGCGTTCAATAATCGCATAAATATTATTGAACTCATCCTCCTGTTGATGATTGTTCTTATTCAGATGCTGGCGAAGGCTGTTGAATACATTGACATAGTACGCAAGAATGCGATGCATCTTACGCAGGCCGGTGTTGTAACCCACCAGTTCTTTCATAAGTGAATCGGTAGGGCTGTCGAAGAGTTCGTCTTCGATGATATCAAGCCGTTGTTCGAGATCGAGTAGTATTTTTCCATAACGCTGAGCAACACGTTCACTCATTGATGCAACAACAGATAAAGGTGAAGTTTCAGTGCAACCACTCTGTTCAAGTGACTGCCAGAGTTTTGCAAGATATGGAGACTGTTTAGAGCGACGAGTTATCAAAAATCGCTGACCTGCGAACATCGCCAGCTGCAGAGTACTAAAGTCGAGTGAATCTGATTCTGCATCCAATGGCTTGAGTAACAGATAAATATAATCTTTAAATGCCACAAAACTCGGCGGGTGTCGATCACGTTGTGCTTCGGTTATAGCGCCTTCATCCAGATGAAAGTTTTCACTTAGAAACTTTTGTTCTTCAGCAGGTGTTTCATCATATAGGTCTATCCAGATCCAGCTATCCGTTTTATCCTGCCATTGTTGTAATATTTCCCTGCCACCAATTTTGGTTGTATTGTCCTGGCATAACATAAACTGCATCATTTAAGTTCTCCTTTATTTTCCTGACCATCATTTTGATCAGTCAGTTGCTCAAAGCCACTACGTAAATGCAGGTCGCGTTGCGGGAATGGAATTTCAATACCATGCTCATGGAATCGATCCCATACGCCTAGCAATACTTCACTTAATACATTGGATCGTCCATTTGCTGGATCATCTATCCATAATCGCAGTTCCAGATCGACTGAGCTGTCACCAAAACCTTTGAACAGGCATCTTGGTTCCGGTTTTTGCTGAATACGGGGTATCGCACTTGCTGCTTCCACGCAAAGATTTATAGCCAGGCGAACATCCGACTTATAAGAAATACCAATGGGTAAACGTAAACGCACCAGACTGTCACTGTATGACCAGTTTTCCACTGAACCTGTAATGAGTGCTTCATTAGGTATAAGGTGTTCTATACCGTCTCGGGTGATGACCGATACATAACGTGCACCTAAATGATTAATCCAGCCAAAAGTAGTGCCTACAGCAATTACGTCACCGGGTTTAATGGAGTGATCCATGAGTAAAATGACACCACTAACCAGGTTAGAAAATATTTTCTGCAAACCAAAACCCAGGCCAACACCAAGAGCACCACCAAATACAGCCAGGGCCGTGAGATCTATACCTACCGCAGAAAAAGTTATTAAAAAAGCCGCGGTTATTAAACCTAGGTGTAATAGTTTTACGCTAAGTACGCGCATGGCCGGTGTTACATTATCTGTACCTTCTAGTCGTCGGTCGAGAAATACAGATAACACACTTGCCAGCCACAGAGATAACCAGAGAGAAACCCCCGCTTTAATAACAATAAGTGGTGACAGGCGAACTGAGCCAAGCGTGAAGGAAAGACTATCCAGAAATTTGAGGACAGGGTCTAACCACTCAAAAATATTAAGTAAAGCGAGAGCCCAGGCAACACTGGCAAATATACGTGCTGCAGTTTGATTTTTTAATAGTTTCGAGGCGATTCGGATTAATAACCAGGCACTCAGTAAACTGGCTACTGGCAGAAGAATATTGTGTGTTTTCCCCAGCTGTACATAAGCGGCAATGGCTAACCATTGTAGTATTAGCCATACCAATGTATTGGCAAACTCATTTAATGTCACAATAAGTTTATTAAAACTGGCAACACGGCCACTGGCAGTGCCAAGTCGAACAAGCAGGTGTTGCAGTTTTGGTGTAAGAAACCAGCGTGCCAGAATAAAAACAACCAGAATGACGGCAATTTGAACCCAGAAGTCTGAAGAGACTAGTGATGTCTGCAACAGTTTGTATTTTTCAATAAATAAAGTATTTATCTGAGTTGAATCAAACCAGTCTGACATAGGGGTTAAACCTTACTTGATTTTTCATTTAGTGTTTTAATTATGAGTCACATGGCTCATGTGTGCCACTATAATTTGCAGCTTGTTTTATTTTCGACGATATTCTAGTTAAGTTGATCCTGTTATTATTTAGCTAAAGGCTGTAATTTAAGCTTAAAGGCATAATCTGGATATTTGTGTACTTAATCTATGAAACGTTGCTGTCTTACCGGGTGATGGCACTTATACAGTATATTTAGATTGATATAGTATATATTTCCTGCGGATGCAGAATGTAGCTGCTTTTTTAAGTATATTGACAGCTTTAGGTTTAGCCCGCCAATATGTAACACCCGTCAACCAGAGGGGCGAGTGGTAGTTTGAGTATGTTGCCCGTGTATGTGATCTGGAGTAGTGTGGGAATTATTGCAGTACAGTAAAATATAATTGAGCAAGTTGATTTTGTCGCTTTTATATTAATAATCCTGAGTACCCCACTGATTGTGGTGTTAATGTTACGTCAGTTAATAAGAGTTTAAATAATAATTTTAGAGTTGAGTATAAATAAATGTCACAATCAAATTATGAATGGAAAAATCCTGAATGGTTGTTTAATAAGGTAACCGGTTATATATTTGGAGTCATATTGTTATTTACCACACTGGCTTTATTGATAGGTTCATTTCGACTATTTTACGGCTTATATGAGTTGATTCTTAAATCTGGCGTCACCGGTAATTATATGTATATATTTTCCGATGTGTTAACGCTGGTTATATTGCTGGAATTATCAAGATCATTATTCCAGTATTTCATGGATCATACTATCAGGCTGCCGGTTATTTTTGACGCGGGTATCGTGTTTGTTTTACGTGATATTATGATTGGATTATTTGAACATAAACTTAAAACTGATGATATCTATGCACTAAGTGTTCTGTTATTTGTTCTGGGGGCGCTGCGCATCGGTTTTGGCTTTTATTATGAATGTAAACCTGATTCATCAGGAAAAACTAAAAAAACACGTAACCTTACAGCTGAAAAAAATTGATTTAAGACATGAGTAAGTTAACAGTTGTCAGTTCGTTATTTAGTGGGAATAGTTTACTGCACAGCTTGGCATTCGGGAGGCTGAGTGAACTTGAGGGCTGAGTTTACCAGAAAACGATTTTTTAAAAGGCTGCGACCAATCAGCATTCGAAATTTGAAATTTTTGCGTTTAGACAGGTTAACCTCTGTCAGTATCCTGTTTTTTCCGAGACATAACCACAAATTTACTACTGGGCGCTTAAGTGGCTGGCTTTGTTTACGTTTAATCAGCACATGTCGTTCAAGTGGTCTTTCAAATGATTTTAATTGGCCGTTGTTGCTGCGGACTTTAAAGCGGATCCATTCTGTACTATTCCGCATAAAACTCTCCCAGTCCACAACTCCAAGAGAAGAATTGTCTGCCCCGGTATCGATTTTGGCCTGTAGATCAAAGCCCTCCGGCATAATTCGAATGGGTTCTATCCAGCCAATCGTCACTAAACTATCATTTGCTGCAGCCATGTGAGAGCAAAATAAAACACATATTATCAATAGATAACGCATACTTGTTCCAGAAGGATTATTCAAATATTTGAATGATCAAATTATAGGCAATGTTTACTCGTCTTTTTCAGTGATATGAAATATTATTTTAACTGATTATATCTAACTAATTACCAGAGTTTAAATGAATACTAAACAGACATCTATAGATGACAATAAACTTAAGATGCGACGATTTGCGATTACCCTGTTTATAATAGGGCTTGTCCTGATATTTATTCATTATATGTTTCTCGGTAGTCAGGAAATACACAGTGATGAAAACTGGTTTATCACACTGGAAACAACTCATACTGTTAAAGAGGCGGGTACTATAATTAGTATTCAACCCCCCTATGAGTCCAGGAATATACGCCTTGTGGGCAGGCGTGTTAACCATGCGGGGTTGAATGTCGTCGCACCAATGCGCAACACTATCTCAAAAAGGGCAATACGATTACGTGCAAATCAGCCGGGCACTTATAAGTCAGAAATGGAGTTTTCAATACAGTACAGTAATATTGCACATTTCTATGAATCAGTTACAGATATACTTGGTACTCAAAAGAGACAGTTTTTTCTTGCTGATAATGAATGGTTGCAGCTCAGTGATCCATTAGTTGAAGCGGCACTTGTAAAACTAGCCACAGATGGAATAGACCAGGAGGAACTGATAGAACGCATTTTTGATTTCGTTGCGCGATTATCTATTTACCGTTCGTCTTCTTTACGACAGGTACCCGGCATACTTAAGTCTCGATCTGCAAACCACCACGAACGCGCTCTTGTTATGGTTGCATTGAGCCGTAAATCGGATATTCCCGCCAGAGTCATTACCGGTATAGAACTCAAGGATGATCCATCATCTAGCCCTGATTACTGGGTTGAAGTTTATATTAATAATCGTTGGGTCAGTTTTCATCCTGGTCTCGGATACAGTAATAGCTTGCCAATTAATTTTCTTGCACTGGATAAACATGGCAGTGGTATTGTATCGGGTACTATAAAAGGCCGTGAACTTAAAACGCAGGAATATACATACATCAACGAAATTATGGTCGAACGTGCGCCTGTTTCAATGTATAGCCCTGAAACTACGCGCAGTGAATGGTATCAGGTTTTAATGTTAGATCGATTACCATCAGATACAAGAGAGCAACTTTCACTTTTGATGTTATTACCAATAGGTGTTTTGTTGTGTGCTGTCATTCGACAGGTATTGGGTATTCATAGTTATGGTGTTTTCACACCAACTATACTGGCATTGGCTATGACTTATGTTGAAAAAGAAACAACGGCACTTATCTTAATGATTACACTGCTGATTGTTTATTTTGGCCGCCCTACGTTTCATTATGAAATGTCACGTACTCCGCGGTTATCTATTATTTTCACATTGGTAGCGAGCAGTATGGTAATTGGCGTTTCAGTGCTGGATTATTTTTCTTTAGCTACTGACGGTCATCTCGTATTGTTACCCATAGTGATTATCACTTCATTGATCGATCGATTTTTTTCTGCTGTTGAAAAATTAGGTAATCATACTGCAATTATCCGTCTTGTGTGGACGATTATATTAACGTTATTTGTTCTGCCGGTATTGCAGATGCCATGGCTTGGTAGCTGGATTTTTCGTTATCCTGAGGGTCACCTGATTACGTTATCAATGTTAATTATGGTGTCGTATTATCCGTTCGGTAAACATAAATTGCCCAAATGGTTTGGTCCATTAATTGAACCAGAAAAAAAACCTGTTAAGAAACGCAATGTAACTGAGATTGAAGGTTAGTCAGATATTAAGCTTATTTTTACCTGGATTCAGATTCGTGATAGTTTAATGTTATTATTCAAATGATTAATCTCAATGTCTTGATGGAGAGCAGATGAAAAAAATAATACTGACTTTATGGTTGACAGCAATAGCTAGTTTCATATCAATTAACGTAAATGCTGAGTTAATCGATAATGGTAAATTTACATCAGATTCGGAAACAGGTATTGACTGGTTAGACCTAACGGAAACCAGTGGTTTGTCATATGACTATGTGACTTCTCAGTTAGTGAGTGGTGGTAAATTTGAAGGCTGGTCTTTTGCGTCACGTGAGCAGATTAATACTTTTTTTTCTAATGCGGGTTTTCTTAAAAAACTTAAAACGAGTTCTAATATTGAACCAGTGTCCAGAATACTCAATCTGTGGGGTGTTATTATCTTGAGGATAGATAAAGAGACAGGTGACGGTAGTAAATTTATGTATGGTGAGCCCTATGTGATTGGGTCGCCCAGTAAAAATAATTATCGGGTCTATGTTGGTTATATTGGAAAAACAGGCGCACCAGGCAATGAACGTGGGCTCGTATTACTCAACAACGTTAAGTCAAGTCTCTCGATAAAGGAGAGTAATAATAAAACTGGATCAGCTTTAATCCGTAGAGCAAATTAGTAGGCCATTCTTAATAAGTTAAAAAATAAGTTATTCTGCTTTAAAGTTCCATCGTTAATTTTATAATCACGTAGTAATTTTGCTTATTGCTGCATGTGTATTAGATTTTAGTATTTTAATTATCAAGCGGTTTAGCTGCTTTTGTCAGCTTTAATCGATTATGTTTTTTATTTAATGATATGGGAGGAAACAGCATATGAAAAAAATTGATAACCCAAAAAATATGTTTCCAACTGCCGAAGAAGATGTTAGTGCTTCAAAATTGATGCCTGATACCCCTCAGACTCGATCAGAATCTTATCGTCTGGCTTATAGTGATGAAGATTTTTTACTCAGAGAAGAATTGCGCCCGGTACGCCTTCAGCTTGAACTACTCAAGCCTGAACTGTTACAGCAGGAAAATAATATTCTCTCGACAATTGTTATTTTTGGAAGTGCTCGTATTCCTGATTCTGAAACGGCTGTTAAACGTTTAAAAAAAGCTGAAGCTCAGGCAGAGTCAGATATAACTAATGAAACATTAGTTCGCAAGGTGAAAATTGCAAAATCTATCCTGGAAAAATCACGTTATTATGATGAAGCACGAGAACTGGCGCGATTAATTACTTTAAATTCACAGCAGGACGAGAAATGTGATCATGTGGTTATTACCGGAGGTGGACCGGGGATTATGGAAGCCGCAAACAGGGGTGCTAATGATGTCGGTGGTAAAAGTATAGGTTTAAATATTGTTCTGCCTTTTGAACAGCAGCCTAATCCATATGTTACACCTGAGCTGTGTTTTCAGTTTCATTATTTTGCAATTAGAAAAATGCACTTTCTTAAACGAGCACGTGCATTGATTGCCTGTCCTGGTGGTTTCGGAACATTAGATGAGTTATTTGAAACACTAACTTTAATTCAAACAAAAAAAATTAAACCTCTACCCATATTGTTACTAGGTAGTGACTACTGGCGTCGGGTGATTAATTTTGATGTTTTAGTTGAAGAGGGTACTATAGATGAATCAGATCTGGAGATTTTCGAGTATGTTGATTCTGCGGCGCAAGCCATGACGGCAATAAATGAATTTTATGATCTTTAGTATTTTGACTCCCATACAAAGGAGTGGTGTTCGTTTTGCGTATAGCGAAAGCAGTAAATAATAGATTTGATATTTTGAAGTTTTAACAGAACGTATATTTTTGTAAAGCTTGCGCCTGATCAAATATTACTATTGATAAAAAGTACTAACAGGCACAACATGCGGGTAAGAATTAATTTAGCTAACTTTAATAGTGAGAAAATATAATGGCAAGTCTAACGTTTTATGGTGCAATTAATGGTGTTACAGGATCCGCTTATTTACTTGAAACTGATACCGCTACTGTATTATTAGAATGTGGACTTTTTCAGGGAAGTCGCGAAGAAGAAAAGGGCAATAAAGCTGAGTTTCCGTTTGATGTAAGCAAACTCGACGCGGTTATTATCTCTCATGCTCATCTGGATCATTCAGGAAGATTACCAAAACTGGTAGCAGACGGTTACAGTGGGCCTTTGTACATGACAAACCCTACCTGTGAGTTATTAGTGATTATGCTCAAAGATGCTGCATCTCTTCAGGAGCGAGATGCAGAATGGGAAAACAAAAGACGTCGGCGTGCGGGAAAGAAACAGATTGAGCCGCTTTATACAATTGAAGATGTTGAAGCTACACTGGCTTTGTGTGATGGGTCTAGATATGGTCAACGCCGTGAAGTTGTTAGCGGTGTTGAAGTCTGCTTTCATGATGCAGGGCATATACTGGGTTCGTCTATCGTCGAACTATTTGTTAAAGAAGGTGGTGTCGAAAAGAAACTGGTGTTTTCAGGCGACCTTGGAAACAGTTGTGCCGCTCTGTTGCGTGACCCCGAAATTATTGAACAGGCCGATGTATTGTTAATGGAAACGACTTATGGTGACCGTAATCATCGTCCGCTTGATCAAACTCTGGAAGAATTTGAGAATATAATAGAAGAAGCTTCTGAAAACGGCGGTAATATTATGATCCCATCATTCGCTGTTGGAAGAACACAGGAAATTATTTTCCGACTTGGTGAGTTGTACCAGAAAGGCAAATTACGCCAGCAGGCTATATATCTTGATAGCCCCATGGCTATCGCAGTAACTGAGGTTTATCATCGTTATCAGAATATATTTAATGATGAAGATTCAGCTACAATGCAGCAAGGCAAATCGGGTAGCTTACATTCTTTTTTACCTGCACTGCGTTATTCAACCTCGACTGCCGAATCTATGGCACTTAATAAGATTGAATCTGGAGCTATTTTTATTGCCGGCAGTGGTATGTGTACTGGAGGCCGTATAAGGCACCACTTTAAACACAATTTATGGAAGCGTAATGCACATGTCATTATTGTTGGTTATCAGGCCAGGGGTACACCTGGCCGTGCTTTAGTGGATGGTGCTAAAACTTTTCGCATTGGTGGTGATGAGATTGCTGTTAAAGCTCAAATTCATACTTTGGGTGGCTTCTCTGCACATGCTAGTCAATCACAGTTGGTTGACTGGTTGAAAAACTTTACAAAACCTCATCCCCGGCTTTATCTGGTACATGGTGAAGCTGAAACAAAAGAAGTTTTTAAAGAGCATTTGTTTCATGAAGGATGGTCTGCAGAAATTCCAGGTTATGGCGAACGAATAACTTTTTAAGAATAGTATTATGAATTAATAATATTATTTTTAAAATATTAAAGCCTTGTTACATAAAAAAATTATAAATACAAAAGGTAACAGGTTTTATGTTTAGTGGTTTTTTAGGTGATGGCGGTAGCAGTTCAGACTACGAATGACATTAATGAAATCTTTAACAGCGTACATGAAGTGCTTCACCTGCTTTATATAACAACATGGGAATAGCATATTTTACGGCGTTTTGCCTTACGCAAGTTTCACATAACATGATTAAAGAGTAACAGGCACATCAAATTCCCTGCTTAATTTATTTGTTCTTTTCTTCATATGTTTGAGAGAGCTAGAATATGTAACGGCTGGCGGCAGGTTTTTAGTAAAGGTTTTCATCTGTTTTCTAGTTATTTTTAAACAAAAATGAAACAACAGTCGAGGTTTAATATTATGGGTTTAGTTAAAAGATTAGTAATGGATGTGCTTAAACCTCATCAGCCGGGTTTTATAGAATTTTCACAGGCCATCGCCAAAGTAGGTGTTGATTATAAGGTGCGATTAACGCTTATTGAGATGGATGAAAGTACTGAGACTTTAGAAGTTGTGGTTGAAGGTAATGATATAGATTTTGCCGCGATTAAATCTACTATAAGTGATATGGGCGGTTCACTGCATAGTGTTGATGAAGTAGAAGTACATAGTGAGGTCGATGCTGGTTAGATTTTATGGGTTTATTAAATCAGATAAAACTTCTACTGCGTGTCACTCACACCCATGATATTGCTCGGCGTTATTTTGTGGTTAACGGCTTTGATGGTGCGCTCACTATGCTGGGCCTTATTATCGGCTTTATTGTTAGTGCCCCCGTTGACTTATCTCTGGTTTTAAATGCCTGTCTGGGTGCGGCCATTGCACTGGGCATGAGTGGGGTAAGCAGTGCTTACGTTAGTGAATCTGCTGAAAGACGACGTGCACTGGGAAAACTTGAACAAGCGATGAGTACTGATCTTCAGCAGAGTGTGCATGGTGATGCAGCTCGCTGGATGCCATTTTTGATTGCACTGGTTAATGGCTCAGCGCCACTTACTATTTCACTTTTAATTTTAACACCATTATGGTTATCAATTGCCGGTGTCTCTTTACCAGTGTCACCACTTTATGCAGCCATCATGGTTGCCTTGTTGCTTGTCTTTATGCTGGGTGTTCTTCTTGGCCGCATTGCGGGTGTTTCATTATTGCGCAGTGGTATTCAGACTTTATCGGTAGCAGTACTTACCGCAGCGTTTATTTATCTGTTTGCGGAGTACTAAAATGTCACAGCCAGTCTGGTATAAAATTGAGTCTGCAAAAGTCTTGCAGCATCTAGAGTCTTCGAGCACTGGTCTGAGCAACGCAGATGCGCAAAAACGTTTAACTGAGCATGGTCCGAATGCGATTCCCGAAAAACGACGTCGTTCTCTGTTGTTTATATTACTGGGTCAGTTTTCCGACTTTATGATCGTGGTGTTGTTGATGGCGGCACTGATTTCCGGTTTCATCGGAGAACCTCAGGATACGATCGCCATTTTAGTCATCGTCTTGCTCAACGCCATCATCGGTACGGTACAGGAATTCAGAGCAGAACGTGCAGTGGCAGCCTTACGTAAAATGGCTGCACCAGAGGCTCATGTGTTACGTGATGGTGAGGCGGTTACCCTGGCGGCAACCGAACTGGTGCCCGGTGATGTGGTTTTGCTGGAAGCAGGCAATGTTGTACCTGCTGATCTACGTTTGCTGGAAGAGGAGCAAATGCTGGTTGATGAATCCGCGCTCACCGGTGAATCTCATGCTGTTGAAAAGCAATCGGCATGCCTGGGCGAAATGGATCTGCCAATAGGTGATCGTCAGAATCTTGTATTCAAGAGTAGCCTGGTGACTCGTGGACGTTGTAAAGGTGTTGTGGTGGCAACTGGTCTTGAAACCGAAATAGGCCGCATTGCCGAGTTGTTACAGGGTGAGAGCATTGTTAAAACTCCCTTGCAGGTGCGACTAGCTCGCTTTAGTCGTTATCTTGCCCTGGCCGTGCTGGCCATTTGTGTAGTGGTGTTTGTCGCCGGATTATTACAGGACCAGCCTGTTATGCTGATGTTTTTAACGGCTGTTAGTCTGGCGGTTGCCGCTATACCAGAAGCGCTACCGGCTGTAGTAACAATATCACTTGCTCTCGGGGCACGTAATTTAATACGACACAATGCACTGGTGCGCAATTTGCCGGCGGTGGAGACGCTTGGTTCTGTTACTTATATTTGTACTGATAAAACTGGAACCCTGACGCAAAACCAGATGAGCGTTGAACTGTTCTTTGTCGCTGGCAGGCGAGAGGACTCGTTGGCCGAAACACAGGGTGATGGCGTGCTGGCTGAACTGGGCCAGGCCCTGGCGTTGAATAACGATGTCACGGAAAAGGATGGCCAACCTGCCGGTGAGCCAACCGAGCTGGCGTTGTTTGAATCTGCTCAAAAGGCTGGTTTTGATAAGTTAACGCTGGAACAGGATAAACCGCGTCTGGCAGTTATCCCATTTGACAGCGAACGCAAGCAGATGACCACGTTGCACCGCTCGCCAGAAGGTGTTGTCGGTTATGTAAAAGGCGCACCAGAGAGGGTGCTGGCTCAATGCACCAGTGCATTAGGCCATGATGGGCCAATTTTATTTGAGCCGGAAGTTGTGCTAGCTGAAGTGGAACGTTTAGCCATTGAAGGTTACCGGGTACTGGCCTACGCAAAGTGTGAATTGAAAGCATTACCAGACCCGATAGAAGCAGCAACGATTGAGCAGAATTTGGTGTTTCTGGGGTTAGTTGCATTAATTGATCCACCAAGGCCCGAAGTGCCACAGGCGGTGGCAGACTGTCTGCAAGCGGGTATTACCCCGGTGATGATTACGGGAGATCACCCGGGAACTGCCATGGCCATTGCTCGACGGCTGGGTATTACAGATGATGATCAGGCCGCACTAACCGGTAAAGAGCTGGCAAAACTCTCCGATGAAAAATTCACTCATTTAGTTGAATCTATACGGGTTTATGCACGTGTCACGCCAGAGCAGAAACTACGCATTGTTAAAGCCTTACAGGCAAACGGAGAATTTGTTGCCATGACCGGCGATGGGGTGAATGATGCCCCGGCGTTAAAGCGGGCAGGTATCGGTGTGGCGATGGGACAAAAAGGTACCGATGTGGCGCGTGAAGCATCAGATATGGTGTTGCTTGATGATAATTTTGCCACCATTGTTCATGCGGTGCGGGCCGGTCGGCGTATTTTCGACAACATTCGAAAATTTATTAAATACACCATGAGTTCAAATTCAGGAGAAATATGGACCTTGTTTTTTGCGCCATTTCTAGGCCTTCCCATACCCCTGTTACCCATTCATATATTATGGATTAACCTGGTTACCGATGGTTTACCAGGTCTGGCCCTGACTGCGGAACCTGCCGAGCCAGGCATTATGAATCGTTCACCCCGTCCGCCTGAAGAAAATATATTCGCGCATGGCATGTGGCAACATATCATCTGGGTGGGTCTGTTTATTGGTGGAGTTTCCATTGCGGTCATGGCATGGGCTATTTCCCGTGAAGTAGCCTACTGGCAAACCATGGTATTTACGGTATTGACCGTATCACAGTTGTTTCACTCATTAGCTGTTCGTAGTGAAAGTGCATCGTTGTTTCATATCGGTCTTTTCAGTAATTTACCAATGCTGGGTGCGGTTATACTGACACTGTTATTGCAGATGCTGGTAATTTATACACCGGCATTAAATACTATTTTTTATACCCAGCCGTTACCGATGTTTGACCTGGTTGTTTGCCTGGCATTATCTTCACTGGTTCTGTTTGCAGTTGAGATAGAAAAATGGCTGATGCGCCATGGCATTATTTATAACAACAGTTAATTTATAGTGTTTAAGGCAATACTTTAAATTGCAGATTTAATAAATAATTAACGCAATATTTTTGTTAAGCCAGTAGTGAATTAAACATGATTTAGTGTGCCTTAACGAAACTGGCAAACAATTACCGAAGGCGCTAAATTCTTACATTATAGATACGTGGCCAGGCATTTTTTTATAAAAGGAATCTGGATGGACTTAAGTACTATCTTTGATATTGATCCGCAACGGCTTCTGCAGACGGATATGGTAATTCGTTTTAGTTTGCAAATATTTTTACTGATGGGCTCGGCATTTTTCTCCAGCTCGGAGACCGCACTATTTTCGTTGTCTCGTCTTGATCTGCAACAGATGAGACGAGATCATAATCCTCGCTTTGCTCTATTGCATTCATTACTGGAACGACCTCGACAGTTGATTATTTCCATTCTCTGCGGCAACGAAATCATTAATGTTGCGGCTACGGCTAATATGGCTGGCATCATGGTGGCGCTTTACGGAGCGGAGCAGGGAGGGGTGTTAAGCGTATTGGTGATGGTGCCGTTACTTTTGCTTTTTGGAGAAGTAACTCCTAAGACGATTGCGGTTTCTGACCCGGTGAAGATCAGTACGCAGGTCATTGCATTACCGTTGAGTATCTGGGTAAAACTCATCACACCCTTTCGTTGGGTTATTCGCCTGGTCGCAGACCGGGTAACCACCTGGATTGTAGGCGAGGAAACTTCGCCAGAAAATATACTTCAGGTCGATGAATTTCGCACTCTGGTGGACGAAGTGGTTAAGGGGGGAGAGCTTAGCGTGAGTGAGCGTTCGCTAATTTACAATTTACTTGAGGCAGGCACTACCGAAGTAATTGAAATCATGATCCCTCGTACACAAACCGCTTTTATTGATGCACAGACACCTGTAGCAGAAATAGTTGAACAGGTTCGAGTCTTGCGTTACACACGGCTACCGGTTTTTAGTGAGACTCGCGATAACCTGGTGGGGTTTATTCATGCTGAGGAAATTCTCCAGCGAGTGCTGGATGATACCGATTTCAGTTCCCTCAAAATCGAGGATATTCTGCAACCACCCGTCATTGTGCCACCGACTAAAAAGGTGGATGAGATGTTTGATTTCTTCCTTGAACACAAGGTTCAGGCGGCTGCAATATTGAATGAATTTGGCGGTATTGATGGCCTGGTTACCTTAAAAAGTGTACTCAGCTTTGTATTTGGAAAGATCACGCCTGAGACGACAGATCATCTTGCTTATACTCAGTTAGCGAATAACATATTTGAAGTAGCCGGTGATATGAAGCTGACTGACTTTGAAAAGCTGACTAATTTCGGCCTGAATGATCACAGGATGACCACCATTGGAGGTGTGACTCTGAGGCTGCTGGATCGATTGCCCCAGACTGGTGATGAAATCACTATTGAGGGTGTGATGTTGACTGTGCTTGAAATGAAAGGTCACCGGATTGCAAGATTGCGTGTCAGCAAAGGTGGCGAGCCAGTAGAGTCGCCAGTGTCTCAAAAAACCGTCATTGTTGAAGACATAGATAACAACTAATTTTCGGAGAACAGGTTATGGATATATTACTGATTAGTCTGGCTATGCTCGCACTGCTCCTGTTGCAGGGATTTTTTTCCGGCTCGGAGATTGCTTTAGTACATGCCGATCGACTCAAGTTGCAGCACCAGGCCAATAAGGGGCATAGAGGTGCAGCGCTGGTATTGAAATTATTTCGCAGACCCGAAGTATTACTTGGAACAACCCTGGTAGGTACAAATATATCAGTGGTGATTCTTACAACCCTGGGCACGATATTGATGATTCGCTTTTTTGGTGCATACGGTGATTTATATGCTTTTCTTATTTACACACCTCTGTTTCTTATCTTTGGCGAAGTCGTACCCAAGAGCGTATATCAGCAAAAAGCCGATACCTTAGGTCCTATCGTTATTTATCCGCTGCAATTTTTCTCATGGTTATTTTACCCACTGGTATTTGTATTCTCATGGGCGGCACGAAGAGTGGGTAATCTGGTAGGTGTTGAAATGTCCTCGATGGCGTTGTTCACCCACCGTGAGCAGATACGATCGGTGATTGAAATGGCAGAGCAGGGAGCCGATATCGATGTGTTTGATCGGGATCGTATTATGCGTGTCACACGTTTTGCTGACACCACAGTGGGTGAAGTAATGATTCCTGTTGCTGAAATGACAGCACTTAACAGTGATATAAGCACTCGAGATGCTGTTCATCATGCACGGCAACACGGCCATTTTCGAATGCCCGTTTATGAAGCAGAGCATAACCAGATAACGGGTGTTGCGGGTTTCACTATGTGGGATCTGATGGATCCAGAACTGGTAAAACAACCACTGTCTGAGTTTATCAAACCGGCTCATTATGTATCATCACATGAGCTCCTCGATGAATTGTTGCCTGTACTACAGCAGCGCCATGATCATATGGCAGTCGTGATAGATGAATTTGGTTCTGCTGTTGGAATGATCACATTAGAGGATATTCTGGAAGAGGTTGTGGGTGAGGTGGTGAGCGTAGGTTATAACTTTGAAGGTCATATCTCTCGACACAAATACACCATTGAAACACTTGATAATGGAGATTATTTGATGGATGGCCGTGTGCCGCTTAATGAAGCGGGAGACAAGCTTGAAGTGCATTTATCTTCATTGGATGCCCACACCGTGGGGGGGATGATTATTTCACATCTGCGACATATTCCAGTGCAAGGTGAATTTGTTATTCAGGCGGGTTATCGTTTTATTGTAGAGGATGTGAGTGATCGAGGAAATCTGAGCTTACGTGTGGAGAGCGCATGATTTATTTGCAAGCCAATCCGCTGCTGCACAGCTAGCAGGTAAACATAAAATGATCGCCGCCCTGCTGAGGATGCATCCGCCACTAGAGTTACGCATACAGGTGTTGCGTAATAGTTAGTTAATCGTTAATGATTTAGTGTGTTAATCAATCCAGTATGGCTGAGTATTGCGTTCTTAAATTTTATGAGTCAATAAAACCTATAAAAAATAATACGCTTCATTTGCCTGTCGCAGATACTATAATAATAACCAGATGTTAAATTACAATCGATAATCACAGCAAAGCAATGCATCAGGATACAGCAATATGATTATACGCTCTCTCTTTTTAGTAATGCTTCTAATGCCATCTGTTTCTGCTGTCGCAGCAGATCAATTTGTTGTGAATTTTAAATTTATGTTAGGTGAAAGGATAATTGAAAGGGATAATTTTTATGTTGAAAATACACAACATCTCTGGACCAAAGGTATTAATCGTACCTATGTAAAACTAAGTTGTATTCAGACAAAATCAGGAGAACTAGAGAAGAGATTTTCGATGAGTGAAATCTTCACGGGATTTAGAATCATTCACATACTAGATGGTGATGAGGTAAAACTCACGGTTGTTCGGAAAACCGCATTACCTGTCTTAAAAGAAATACGTGCATTGGCTGATAATGAGTGTCGAGAATTATCTCCAGTCACGACGATTACAACACGGCAATATACATTGCCTGCAAAAACAGGCGTTAGTGAGCAGCACGCGTTTGATGAGAAGTTAAGCCTGCATTTAAAGTTGAGTGAAATTGCTACTCACTAAAAGTAAATAATCGTTTGATATGGATATGTAGTTGTTCATTTCTGATCTTACAAATATAGTTTATGTACTGACTTTATCGGCCGTTATTTTTATTCCACAAAAATACTTTATGGGAATTTGATTTCTGAGGTTTCGTCTTTATGGCGAATGGCTTTCTTTAATTAAAGCTTTCCATGGTTTTCACCTTGCGGCCCAAAGCAGATTATAAGGTTCTGGTATTATTTTGAATATCAGTTCTTACTGGTTTTGATTTTCATGCCTCTGGAGCTAGACATTATTTAGCTTCATAGGAACTTGAATTCTGTGTTTTCGCCTTTATGGCGACTCACTTTTTTGCCTGCAGCCCATGTTAATAGGTTTGGAAAAGTAAG
>JAPHRB010000050.1 GCA_026197015.1 Gammaproteobacteria bacterium
ATGTTGATTCTGCAAGGTACAATTCGAATTTACCAAACAGCTGAAGATGGCAGGGAAATCACCTTATACCGTGTGCAGGCAGGTGATCTGTGTATTCTCAGCTTGAACAGTCTACTCAAAAATAAATCCTTTAATGCTATTGCGACGACTGAGTCAAATGTAAAAGCACTGGTCATTAGTTCTAGTAGCTTTAAATCGTTAATGAATGAAATTGAGCCATTTCGTAATTATGTTATTTCAACATTAACAGAAAGGCTTTGTGAAACCATCTACCTGATTCAGGATACGGCGTTTAACCATCTCAATATGCGTCTTGCCTGTATGTTAGGTGGTTTATTTGAGAGAAATCAGGGCCCTACATTAAAGATAACACATCAGGAACTGGCATTTGAACTTGGCACCACACGTGAAGTAATAAGCCGAATACTCAAAGAGTTTGAAAGACAGGATTGCATAAAACTCTCACGGGGTCATATAGAGCTATCATCAGCAGAGGGCCTGCGCTGGTTTTCCGAACCTGAAAAATTGGTGAAAAAATAATTTGTTCTGTATGTTTTGTTACATACCCGCAGCTTAAAAGTACTTATATTTAGGCCACAGTCTTTGAAACACAAGATTAGTATATTCACAGCATAAGGACTTGCTGTATTTTTAATTAAACCTTTATCTATGACGAAAAATGAATAGCGTCGATAATTACAAATGGCACGGCCACAATATAAACATACAGGCCCAAACAAGCCCTAAATTCTTATGGCTAAATTACAGGCTAAGTGTAGAAATTGATAACACTCAAGCTGTTTACCAATATCAACATGCCCTTACCCGCTCATTTACTAACTTTCATTTAAATCATAATGGTCGAAATTTAAAGGGCCAGATAATTTCAGCCGGCTTGCCTTTAACACCCGTTATTTCTCTATTAACAATAGTAGATGACACAATTATTGGGCGCTCACGTATACTTCTGGGTTCACGTATTTTTATTTACCTGCTTTTATCAGCAACAGCCCTGGGTTTAAATCTTTAATAAATCTAATCAACGAGTGACAAACCATTAGTATCTGGCGGTGGTGGCGCATCATCTTTTTTCTTCTGCCCCAGATCACTGCCCGCCGGTGCCAGATCCAGACCAGTCAAATCTAGTGATGGCTCAGCCACCTCCTTAATCGCATCTTGCATATCACTACCAACAGGTGCAATCGCAGCCGTTAATTCTGAAATATCTCCAGCACCTATTCCTAAGGGATCTGTTTTCGGCGCAGCGGGTATCTCGCCACTACTGATGGTACTGGCCTGTTTTACACTTGCATTTGCGGATGCTACTGAAACTTGGGCAGTTTCAGTTTCAGCTTTCGTATTAACGGGCGGCTCACTTAAAGACTTAATTTCACACACTGCACCTGCATTATTTAACGCAGATTTATATTTATTAGCCGTCGCCTGATCAATATTTTTTTTGATCACCATACGTTTACCGGAAAACAGATGCCCAAGTTTAGTCTCATCCGCCTTAAACATAACACCAACTTTTGCTTTTACCTGTTCAAGATCTGCGCCTTCTTTTATCTGACCAGAAAAAGCCACTTCAAATAATTCATCGCTCATTTATTCTTACCTTCACGATTTTTCAATGTTAATATTAATTTAACACTATACTTTTACCATAACCATAATAAATTAATCGGCAGTCAAATCCGAAGTAGCCAGTTATGGCACATATGTACTTAATATATACTTATAGATTATTTTGGGGTAAATATCCCACTAAAGCAATGGACAAAATATGAGCAAACACCCCGAGCTTTCCCGCATAAGCCCCCATGGTCGTATGGAAACGCTTTCACAAACAGAAGTTAATCTCCTGAAAAAAGAAAGCGAATCTGGAAGTTATGATATCTATAGACGCTGCTCTCTGGCCGTATTAAATGTGGGTAGTGAAATTGATGATACAAAAAAAGTCTTAGAGGAATTCGCTGATTTCGAAATTAGAGTAATTCAAAAAGAACGCGGTATAAAGCTTGAGTTAGAGAATGCACCGAAACGAGCTTTTGTTGATGGCATGATGATCAACGGCATTCAGGAACATCTGTTTTCTGTATTACGAGATATTGTTTATGCTCGAAGTGAACTAGAGTCCCATGCCACATTCGATCTGAGCACTCAAAATGGCATTACTAATGCTGTATTTCAAATTTTACGTAATGCCAATGTTTTAAAACCCAATAGAGATCCAAACCTGATTGTTTGTTGGGGCGGTCACTCTATTAGCAGGGGTGAATATGACTACACCAAAGAAGTCGGCCATGAACTTGGCCTAAGAGGTCTGGATATTTGTACAGGTTGTGGCCCAGGCGCAATGAAAGGCCCTATGAAAGGCGCGACCATAGGCCACAATAAACAACGCATATACGACGGTCGTTATATTGGCATGACCGAACCGGGCATTATTGCTGCTGAATCACCTAATCCAATTGTCAACGAACTTGTAATTTTGCCCGATATTGAAAAACGTCTGGAAAGCTTTGTTCGCACAGGTCATGGCATTATTGTTTTTCCTGGCGGCGCAGGCACAGCCGAAGAGATATTATATATATTAGGCGTGTTATTAAATCCGGCAAATAAAGAGCTGCCATTTCCGCTTATTCTTACTGGCCCCAAAAGTTCTGAAAACTATTTCAAACAAATTCATCACTTCATTGAAAACACCCTGGGATTCGAGGCTCAACAACGATATAAAATTATTATTGATGACCCGGCACTTGTTGCACGTGAAATGAAAAATGGCATGGAAGCTGTAAAAGACTTTAGACGGTCTAATGGTGATGCATATTACTATAACTGGATACTGGAAATTGATAATGAATTTCAAAATCCGTTTATACCTAGCCATGAGAATATGTCTAAACTAGATATCAGTACGGATATGGAAACTCACCATCTAGCTGCTAATTTACGTCGTGCATTTTCAGGCATCGTAGCTGGCAATGTAAAAGAGGATGGTATAAAAGCAATTGAAGAGAACGGTCTGTTTGAAATCAGGGGAGAGAAAAAGATAATGGAACCTCTCGACAAACTACTTGAATCATTTGTTCTGGAAAACAGAATGAAGTTACCTGGCAGTAAATATACACCTTGTTACAAAGTCGTTACCTAGTATTTTATTTATCATACTTTATTAAACCGGAATTACCGAATCAATAATCCCGGTTTAATATAAAAAACGAATTAGAAAACTACTCTCACATAGAAATAAAGGATGATTTCATGTCAAACGGTTTAGCTTCATCACTTACTAACAGGCAGTTAAAATGCGAAGTATGCGATTGCCTTATCAACTACCCTGATACACTGCTTATTAAAGACACCAATTACACTGTCTGTAGAGCGTTTGACTGCCAAAGGGTAATGAATAAAAAACGAGTCATGACACCTTTCATGTTTAAGTCTCATCTCGATTTCAATAGAACATTAATCCGTAAAAATCGAGAAAAAAGTATTGCCACCAAACAACACATTGAACAGGTCACTGCTAGAGAAAAACAGGAAAATGAGCTGCACCTGAAAAACACACTTATTACTAATTCACATATATCAGAGAATGATATCTACCTGTTAACCATACCGTCGGGTGACTCATCATCCTCTGCTTGCGAAAAGCAACGAATTGACGACTATATAAAACACCTGAAATCCATTATTATTGAAGCTGAAAATTATGATAATGCATCAGAAGTCGCATATGATGAACATCATGATGCATATAGAAAAAGATGTGCCGTTGAAAATAGTTTTATAGAAAAACCGCAGTTAAAAAAAATTAGCGACAATTTATGCACTATGTGCAAAGGCGGTTGCTGCGCATCAGGAAAAGAGCACGCTTATCTCTCCGTTTTTTCTATGCGCCGTTATATGGATGCTAATCCTGATTTAACTGGTCATGACATTTTAAATATCTATACATCACATATCCAGTCAGAATCAATTATCGACTCCTGTATTAATCAGACATCATCTGGTTGCGCTCTTCCACGAGAACTACGTTCTGATATTTGTAATGGATATTATTGTGACCCACTGAAACAATACCATAAAAACATGCTCAACATCGATGCACCTAAAGTAATATTGGCTATTCAACGTTCCTATACTTACTGGGATCGATTCAAGTTAAATGTTTGCAATGACGTGATAGATGTTGCTTTGGTAGATGAGCATGAAATAAATTTTACAACTAATTTATCTAAGCGTACTAAATAATAACTGCAAGGAACAAAAAGAGTAATTAACAAAATATTAACAACATAGTCACTTTCAATTTTTTATCATTCAAACTTATATCAACTATACCGTTGATTTAAAAAGTTTTTTTAAAAATATGCACTATACTTAATCTTATATAGTAAACAGGAAACACTCACGGGGAGGGGGTTTTTATGCTCGCAGGAGAGGCAATACCATTAATTCTTACGCTGGATAATGCCGGGCGCCCAATAGACTGGCTGAACTGGAAAGAAGCCATAAATCTGTATGTCCGTGAACAGGTGGCCTGGACCGCGAGTGAAACCAGGCTTCGGTTTTATGGCGGGACTTGTCAAAAAACCGGTTTAACCTCTTTTCTGGACCTCAGTACAATTATCGCTATACGCGGTGCGAAACCTAAATTCAATCATGATATTACCCCGCCATTAACTAACCGCGCCTTATTCGAAAGAGATAAGCGCACCTGTCTCTATTGTGGCAGTCACTTTAAACTTTCCCTGCTAACTCGCGATCATGTAAAACCCCGCGCACAGGGAGGAAAAGACACCTGGATAAATGTGGTAACCGCCTGTAAGTCATGTAATGTAAAAAAAGCCTGCAACACACCCTCTCAGGCACACATGCCTCTTTTAGCTCTGCCCTATGCACCCAATAAAGCTGAGGCAATGATACTCGCCAACAGAAAGATACTGACTGATCAAATGGATTTTTTACGTAATCATATACCACATGAACGTAGAGAAGAATTTGACTAAGATCTTATAATGATTTTAGCCCCGAAGTTAAATTCGGGTACTTGAGTTTAGTTTTAAAGTGTTTCAATAACTTTTTATTAGATATTCGTTTTGATTCTGCCAGATATGACAACATTCCCTCTGATAATTGCTGCCGGGCCTGTAACAAACTAATTTCTTCAGGTCGTGGAAGATTTAAAGCTTCAGCAACTTTAATAAAATAATCATTCATCGTTGAAGGCTGACCATCACAACAGTTATATATTCCTGGCTTCACGTTTTCAAGCAAAGCTTCAGAACATATAGCCGATAAATCTTCAGCATGTATTCGGTTGGTATAACCGGAGTCAGCCGCATTAACTATTGGCTCGCCTGAAGTAATTCGCTTCACTGGTAGCTTATCAGATGCATAAATCCCCGGCACTCTAAACACAATGAATTGCACATTATTTTTATCGCAATATTTGATTAGCTGTGTTTCTGCGCTTAATCGCCTAAAAGCTCTTTCAGCCTGGGGTTGTGCAACGCATGACTCATCAATCCACTCACCATTACAGTTTCCATAAACACCGGTTGTGCTAATTAAAATTACTTTATCTGGCACAGCATGAGCTGCTTTTAGTGAAGTAACAAAGTTTTCCATTCGCTCATCAGTTAAACCGCTTCTTTGAGGTGGCGCCAGATATGCAATAGTACTTTTATTAAATTTATTGAGTAGATTATTGTTTAACGCTAAATCTATCTTATCAAGATTAAACTGAGTTACCGGATAACCCATTGCTAAACACGTTTCTTTTGAGCTTTCACTTTTTACATAACAATGACAACTTATGCCTTGAGTTTTTAAAAAACCGGCAATTTTTTTACCAATATAACCACATCCAATAATTTTTATATTATTCAGCATGGGTAAATTATAACCTTTTACGTGCAGCTGTAATAACAACTTAATTTTTTAATTTAGACAATAAAAAACCCCGGATAAACCGGGGTTTTCAGAAAAAATATTTGTTATTTCTTTATTTAGAACTTTTCGTTACAAAGACTCACTCGCGCATCATAATAACGCTCACATGTGTATGCATCACCACCACGGGCATAACATTGCCCTCGCTGTTTGTAAGAGAACTCACGACAATGCCCCCACGTATTACTTAACTGCAAGATTTTTTTATTATGTTTCTCTTTCCTGGCCTTTTTGGCTTTCCAGGGGTTACTGCCTAACTTCTGGTGATCACTCTGGCCTGATGCGCTGAATTTATTTTTAAATTCCGCCGTCATTTTATTCTTTTCCCATTCAGTGAGCTCATGTTGTGATAAAGATTTACCACTAAATACACCACGGTCAGCTGCAACTGCCATATTTAAGGGAAGAAAGATTGCTAACGCAATTACGAAAATAGCTGTTATACGATTTCCAGTCATAATTAAACCTGTTAGATAGTTATATTGATTACGTGTTTGCCAATATTGCCCGTGCCTGTTAAATACGACCTATTGGAAAAATTCTTTAAGATCAGAGACGTCTGATCATCGTTTATCATTTGTAATAAACACCTAAATTTTAAAAGGTATTTAAAAATCGATGTTTGATGTTAGAGAACGGCGATTATATTAACAAAACAGAGCAGACAATTCAATTGAATACATGCAGAAGTTATTGATTTTACTATAAATTAACCCGTTCAGGTGAGTCTGTTTAGCTATTTCTTCGGAGTAATATCTGCAAAAGAATCAAGTAACGAGTAATGCTCATGCTGTTTATCTGCTTCTGTACTATCCGGCTGCCTGATTGCCAGTAAATTCTCAATACCATATTCAGCAGCAGCATCTAACACCGTAAAGTTATCATCAATAAACAGTGTGGAGGATTTTTCGACCTCTTCAACTTTCTCTAATGCCTGCCAGAATGCCTGATCTTCCTTAGGGTGATGCAGCTCATGAGAGGTAATTACGCGATGAAAATAATGCCCTATTCCGGTTTTTTCAAACTTCACCTGAAAACTTAATGGGTGTGCATTGGTGACAAGCACAACTCGTTTACCATGCATATGTAAACCTTCAAGAAATTCGACAACATGCGGCCTGACACATATTTTATCACGAATCTTATGCTTTAAAGCCGCAATATCCATATCCAGCTCGTTTGTCCAGTAGTTCACGCAATACCAGTTTAAACTGCCATATACTTCAGAATATTTCTTATTTAGCAGCTTATGAGACTCCTCTAATGGTAATTCATTAATCTCGGCATAACATTGAGGCACATACTTTAACCAAAAGTGGTTGTCAAAATGCAAATCAAGTAAAGTGCCATCAAGATCTAGAAATACCGTATGAATTTTAGTCCAGTCAATCATAAGACTTATCTGACTCCTGTTTGCGTTACAATAGATTAAAATCAGCATGTCAAAGCTGTATGAACTCACATGACTTATTATTACTCGAGCTAATATGCATAATAAACCTAAAATTCTTAAGCGCAACATTCATAGCAAAAGCCAGTTATTTACAATAGAGCAGGTAGACCTTGAGTTTAGCAATGGAGAGCAACGCCAATATGAACGTATCATTGCGCCTGGTGCCGGTGCTGTATTAATTATTCCTGTAATTGATAAAACACACGTTATCATGATTCGTGAATACTCAGTAGGCACCGATCGATACGAACTGGTATTCCCTAAAGGCAAAATAGATAATAATGAGGATGTTTACCAGGCTGCCAACCGTGAGTGCATGGAAGAAATTGGTTATCGTGCTGATAAACTAACTAAACTGGGTGAAATGACCATAGCTCCAGGTTATCTGGGTTTTATCACTCATTTAGTTCTCGCCGAAGATTTACAGGTCGAAAAATCTCAGGGAGATGAGCCTGAAGAACTTGAGCAGGTAATTTGTAATATAAACGATATTGATACACTACTTGAGAATGACAATCTTAGTGAGGCCAGAAGCATAGCCGCACTATATAAAGTACGGGACATTTTACTACAACGTGAATGCCATACTTAAGTAGAAAAAAGCCTGATCCAGAAAGACTAACTGGCAAAAGCAACTGACCCGCAGACTGACCTGAAAAATAATATAAAATACGCCTATGAATAAAAATGACGACCTTAACCTTGAATACCTCTGTCAAAATGCGCTTAGTATTGCGGTCGTTGCTGGTAAAAAAATTTTAGAATTTTATGAATCAAAGTACACTGTTGAAAATAAACAGGATAATACACCGCTAACAACTGCAGATCTTGCAGCTGATAAAATTATACGTAACGGTTTAAAAGAGCTAACACCTGAAATTCCAGTTATTACAGAAGAATCAGAATTACCTGCATTTGAAATCCGCAAAAAGTGGCACAGATACTGGCTTGTTGACCCGCTAGACGGCACCCGTGAATTTATAAAACACAATGGCGAGTTTACTGTTAACATTTCACTTATAGAAAATCATAAAAGCATTATAGGTGTAATCAACGTACCTGTAATACACACAGATTATTTTGCATGGCGTGATGGCGGCGCTTATAAAAGATCAACAAATAAACCTGCTTACAAAATAAACTGCCGTAAAGCCGATATCAACAAACTTGTTATCGCGGGGAGTCGCTCTCATGTTTCTGATAAGCTAAAAAACTATCTTAAAAACTTTAAAAACATTGAGCTTTTAAGTATTGGAAGCTCGTTAAAATCATGTCTGGTTGCCGAAGGCAGTGTTGATTTATACCCGCGCCTTGGCTTGACCTCTGAATGGGATACCGCTGCCGCACATTGCATCGTTGAAGAGGCTGGTGGTTATATTACTCAAACTGACAACACAGAATTACTCTACAACACTAAAGACTGTTTATTAAACCCTGAGTTTTTTGTATTTGGTGACAGGACAATTGACTGGCACCACTACCTCTAAGAAGCCTTATAATTATATCTAAAAAATAATTTTATCGGTTTACCAACAGGATATTTAATACTTATTTTAACTATGCCAATACTGCATTATATTAACGTGGGTGCGGAAGACTAATTTAACACTTCGCTATAACTAATATCATTTTACTTACGATAATTGTTAGCCCGAAAAGATAACGCCTGTTATGAACTAATTATCACGCTCACTATTTTAGAAGCAATGATATTTGCTCTTGCATCATTATTATATTGTTAACAACAGCCCCCCATTATCAGTTTCTTTATTACTCCAGTTATCAGGTATCATCAGGTTTATCACTACTCAACGCCTACTAGCACTCTATTTGGTAATGACTGAATATTTCAAAAAAACCATATTTGATACATATATTTTTTCTGAATAAACAAAGAGCAATACACTTGAAAAGCAATATAAATGGATTATTCAGACTAATGGTATGCAAAAAAGCCATCAGGGCCGATATTTCCACTTAAGATCTCCTGTTTACTGGGGTTTATTAAAGCCCTAATTATGCTAAATTCCCACTATGAATAAGACCGCTCAAATTAAAACAAAACTCGATATAAGTATTCAGTCAGGCCGCCCCTCAAGCGAGATCCAGCTGAGCCCTGAGGCTCAGCAAGATGTTCATCAGGCATATCTTGTTACTATGCGACAGCGTTTCAAAACTGAAATTAACCGTCTTACACGTGGTGATATGTCTGATTTACTTGCCGCTCAAAAAGCCGATTACGATAATCTCAGCTTTCTTATGACCTACATTTATGCCTGGAGCTGGTTACAACAGAATATTCATAATTTATATCAAGAGGAAGTTTTAGCTGCTTTTGCAAATGGTCCACAGGCTTTTTTAATGGATCTGATATTAAAAAGCAATACAAGCAGCGAGTTTATTGATTTATATATTTGTTACTGGCAGAACTACCAGGGCGAACCTCAATTACAACAACAGCAAATATTAACTTTATTACAAACATCTAAAAATAAAGATAGTTTAATCAGCTCTATTGAAGTGACCTGGAATAAACTTAACTTATTTAACAAGAGTTTTGCAATTGGCTATAAAGATTTAGCAAAAAAAGAAAAAGACAGATATTCCGATATGCTGGCAGATGAAGACAGGGAAAGATTGAAACTGGTCGATGAATTACCCAATGTATCTTCGTTAAAACTTTTTAATAAACTTGGCATTATTCCGGCAATGGGCTGCCCACAAACCTGCCGTCACTGCATGTTTATTTTTCGACCATTGATGAAAAACACGCAAGACCCCGACCAGGTATTTCAGATAATAAACAAACTAACAACCTCTGTGTTATTTACCGGCGGTGACCTGACCAAACATCTTGATCATTTTTACAATGCTATATCAAGCATGCAGCACGTAACCACCTTCGCTATTTTATTAAACGGGGATTTTGCCGACAGTCGTGAAGTTACTGAAACCATTATGCAAAATATGGCCACAGCTATTCGCCGTCGTCACATTACATGGCCAAAAGCTAAAGTTAATTTGCAAATTAGCTTTGATGAGTTTCATCAGGAAGTTGTAGTTGATCGTAAGGGCAATTTAAAAGAACGTATACCGGTTGTTAAAATTGCCAATATTGTTGAAGCTGCTCCCAGGTTTGCCGATGAAATTCAGCTTTGCTTATGTCACAAGCAAAGTCATTTAAATTTTTCTATGGATGTATTTAAAAAAGGTGTATTTGCCCGTTTAACTAAAGAGCTGGGGCGACGTGGGCATCAGATACAAATTCTAGCTGCTGGCCCTTCGACACGTTTAAAACGTAATCCGCATAATCCAGAAACACCAGCACAGGTTATAAAAGATGCAACTTTTGTTTTAAGTAAATACCCATCTGTCCCATTAATGCTGACCAGCTCAACCATCGATGCCTATGGTCGTGCTGAAATGATGGAGTTACACGAGTCTGTCAATGAGCGTGATTTATTAAAACAAATGTTAGATGGCAAGGGAACCGGTGCAGAAACTTTTGATAATGATTTAATGTTCTGGTTTAACGGTTGGGCAACTTTATTTTCAGCTGTGCATATATGCCTGGGTAATGTTTTTGAAGATGGTATTGATATTATCAGACAACGCCAGGCAAAAGACCCTTTGAGTAACGCCATGTTCCGATTTGATATTAGCTTACTGGATTATTACCGCGAGAAACGTGATGACCTGGACTCAATTATTGAAAAATCCACCGGGCCTCATCATTTATTTCATACCATTACTGAAGCGGGTGCCATGCGTTTACATATGACTAAACGCCTTCTGGAAGCTGCAAAAACACATCAGGCCAATTAAATAAAAAAGTTGTTAATACTAATATCAGTGTCCGGCAGAACATCGAAGAACTCATTAAGGACTATTTCTTTTTAGGTTTTGCACTTAAATAAAAAATCGCCTCGCTTTTTAAACCGTCTCTACTTTTTGCTCATCTGTAATCTGCTCTTCGCTAAATGACTGTAAAGACGCTAATCCTGCAACTCGATCATTATGTCGCTGCCGTGCAAGTTTGCGTCCTACCGTGCGCCCAGCTCGATCTGTTGCTCTATCTATAGCCGCGTACATATCAACTTCTATATCCTCAATAATCACATCCGAGAGGCGGGGCAGCACCACCTGAATATGACAGCATTTATCTTCGCCACCTCGTGGACCATTGATATCTGATAAACGCACTAGAATCCGTTGTATATGCTCATCCCTGGTTCCCAGGGCATACGCCAACCGACGTTCAATATAACTTCTCAAAGCTTGAGTGAGTGAAAAATTACGTGCCTGAATATCTATTTGCATGTTTAATCTCCATTGTATCTGTCAGCTAACAAAGTCAATTTCAATATAGGCTTAATCGTTACAATTTAAAATTCGAATAATATTTCAGTATTGTTCGTAATTCTCGATGCTATTATCCAGATAATAAACACTCAACTTATATACCGTTGCTGCCTCCATGATTCATTCCATTTTCTCCATTCGTTCACGTAATTTCGCCAGCGCTTGCTGCGTCATCGCCAACTCCTTTAATATCTCATCTCGACTAACTGGTTTACAAAGCTCTTTGAGTTGTTCTTCCTTAGCCTGATCAAGGTTATTTAAAACCACCGCGATAAATAGATTTATAATGACAAAAGTTCCCATAAAAACAAAACTTACGAAATATATCCAGGCCCATTTATTCATTTCCATTGCCGTATACATCACATCGGTCCAGTCTTCCAGCGTGACAATCCTGAACAAAGTTAACAACGACAAACCCAGAGTTTCCCAGTGTATCGGGTCATGCACATGAAACAGGTGATAACCTGCTATGCCATATATATAAAAGATAATAGACATCAGTAAAATCACATGCCCCATACTCGGGATACTGCGAATCAGCGTAGTAACAATTAAACGCAGTTCCGGAATGGTTGAAATCAGACGCAGTACCCGCAACAGCCTCGCAAGACGTGCAATCACTGCCAGCTCGCCCGTTGCCGGCATAAGCGCCAGCAAGATTACACTGAAGTCAAACAGGTTCCAGCCATCAGCAAAGTAGAGTCTCAAGCGAGGCACAACAGCTGTTATTTTCAATATAGCCTCGAGAATAAACGCCGCCAGAATTAAACTGTGTCCGATTTCGAACCAGTGACCATATCGTTCTACTAACGTTGGTGCAGTTTCCAGCCCTAAAATCAATGCATTGAGCAATATAAGACCAATTATTGAATGTTCAAAAAATGGATGCCTGGATATAACTTGTGCGGTTTTCTTCATCAATTTTATTTACGTGTTAAACAATGCCGGTTAGGATAAACCTATTCAATACTAAGTAAAAGTCGATTAATATTGTCGGATTATTCGAATTTAACGATGACAGAAATGCTTTATGATTAACTATAAACATCTTCACTACTTCTGGGCGGTAGCAAAAGAGGGCGGTATTGCTCGTGCCAGTGAACGCTTGCATCTGACTCCTCAGACTATCAGTGGACAACTTAGCCTGTTAGAAGAAAACCTGGGTGAAGCCCTGTTTAATAGAGTGGGCAGAAACCTTGAATTAACTGAAATCGGTCGCCTGGCACTGAGTTATGCTGATGAGATTTTTGTGCTCGGTGGTGAGTTAGAGGAAGTGATACGAAACCTTCCATCTGGAAGGCCTATGGTATTTAAAGTGGGCATAACAGATGTAGTTCCCAAGTCAATTGCATATCGCCTTCTTGCTCCGGCATTAGAGTTACCTGAATCGGTGCGTATTGTCTGTCGTGAAAACAGTATCGAAGATTTATTAACAGAACTCGCCTTACATCGACTTGACATGGTAATAGCTGACAGCCCTATTCCTCACGGAGTGAATGTTCGTGGTTTCAATCACCAACTGGGGGAATGTGGCATTAGCTTTTTCGCAGCACCCGAACTTAAAAAAACATTAAACAAAGGCTTTCCACAGAACCTTAATGCCAGCCCCATGTTACTACCCGGAGAATCGACGGTGACACATAGCCGACTCTTAAACTGGTTCGACAAACAACATATTCATCCGCGTATCGTTGGTGAATTTGATGACAGCGCTTTAATGAAAGCCTTTGGTCAGGCGGGCACGGGCATCTTCATGGCGCCAACACCCATCGCCAGTGAAGTAGAAAAACAGTATGGCGTACGCGTTATCGGAAAAACCGAAGAAGTTCGCGAACAGTTTTATGCGATTTCTGTTGAACGTAAAATTTCGCACCCGGCTGTTGCAGCCATCACGGAAACAGCTCGAGAATGGCTATTTCAAAACAACCATAAACACTAACAAAAAACTCATCCGGAAAAATCATGAGCAAAGCAGATAAACAGTTATCTAAATATACTGGACAAGGTATTTTTCACTCACCCTGGGAAAAATCTTTCGATAAAATTCTAACTCCATTTGAAGAGTTCATTCACCAGCAAACCACAAGCGGTCTGTTATTAATGGCTGCGGCAGTACTCGCCCTAATAATGGCAAATGGACCATACGCTGAAACATACACTCACTTTATGCATACCCCTCTCAGCCTTGAAGCTGGTAGCTGGTCTTTAAAAATGAGCTTGCATCACTTTATAAATGACGGGCTTATGGCTTTGTTTTTCTTTATTGTAGGGCTGGAATTAAAACGCGAAATACTGGTTGGAGAACTGGCTAATTTACGTAATGCCACATTGCCAATTGGAGCTGCAATTGGCGGCATGATTGTACCCGCACTGATTTATTTTATGATCAATCCGCAAGGTGACACAGCAATTGGCTGGGGCATACCTATGGCCACAGACATCGCTTTTGCCATTGGTGCTTTAGCATTATTGGCAAGTCGAGTACCCAAGGCACTGATAACATTTCTAGTTGCTTTAGCCATCGTTGATGATCTGGGTGCAGTATTAGTTATTGCCGTATTTTATACCGATACCATATCACTTGGTCCGCTCACAATAGCCGCTGGGCTTTTCGTACTTCTTATCGTATTTAATATGCTCGGAATTCGCAAAACCCTGCCCTATTTAATTATTGCCGCTTTATTATGGTATGCATTATTGCAATCAGGTGTTCATGCAACTCTGGCTGGCATTCTGGGGGCACTGTCGGTTCCGGCATCGCCTAAATACAAACCTGAGTTATTCAGTGAGCATGTTAAAGAACTAATGCAGCGTTTTGATGCCAGTCATCAACCCGGACAAAGCATTATGACCAATGATAAGTTACGTGCTGTTGTACAGACTCTTGAAAATGGTGTGCATAGTGTTGAAACGCCGCTACAAAGACTGGAACATGTATGGCATATACCGGTCGCTTATTTAGTCATACCTATCTTTGCAATAGCTAATGCAGGCATCCCTCTGTCATTTGGATCATTAGGTGAAACTTTGACCCACCCGGTCACATTAGGCGTAATGTCAGGCTTAATCTTAGGCAAGTTTATTGGCATCACTGCAGTCAGCTGGCTATTATTAAAAACCGGTGTTGCGGTATTACCAAAAGATACCCGATTTACACAAATCGCTGGCGTATCACTGCTTGCAGGAATAGGTTTTACCATGTCTATCTTTGTAGCTGAACTCGGTTTTGCGGGTCATGCAGAATATTTATTAATGGCAAAAACAGGCATTCTCGCTGCCTCTATACTCACGGGTATAGCCGGTTTTATCTGGCTTTATTTAGTAAGCAAACCTGTAGAAACTAAAAGCTAAATATGCACGATGCGCTGTTTAGCTCATATATCCACAGCGACTCACTCGACTTAGTCATTTAGCTGATCTTAAAATAATAAAATCAGGCGTATATAAATACGCTCTGATAAATTTTGATTATTAAATCTGATATAAGTTTAAGTGGCCCAATGTAAATACGTGCCCATACTGTGCAATTTAAGATTACATGGAATAAACACGCTTTTACTGAGACTGTTTCCAGCCCTGCTCAAAAACCAGACTGGAATGCCCAGCTGATTAGTTATGAAAAACTATTTATGTGACATAGGAAAATAAAGTAATCCGCCTGCATTAAACGTTCATTACTTACATTGTGTTCTGAAACGAGCAGCACGACCTGTGCATAAATCAGACTCGAAACCCTGAGGTTCTTTTATCTCTTTTTCACGGACGGCTACTTTGGCTGCCTTTTCTTTCCTAAGCAGTTCTTTTTGTTGAGCTTCAAGTTTACGGCGTTCTTCAGCAAGATTCTTACGCTCCATTTCAAGCTTATGTCTTTCATTGGCTTCATTTTTCTGAGCTTGCTTTTGCTTATTGCTTTCAGTATTTTTTTTCTGCGCTTCACGCGCCTTACGTGCCTGAGCATCCTTTTTCTTTTGTTCAGTTTCCTGGGCAGCCAGTTTGGCTTCCCTGGCCGCTAACCTGTCGGCTTTAGCTCTGTAAAGTTTCTCTTCAACTACATATAAGCGATTTTCAGCATCTACACTACCCCGGGTAGACGCCGCTTTATAATAAGATCTGGCCTGTTTCAGATTTCTCTTAACACCGGTGCCATTCTCATGCATCTCACCTAACATATACATAGCTTCTAAATCACCCTTCCTTGAATCAGCAGACAGATCTTTTAACCAGGGTTTATGTGAAGCCTTAAACCCTGATCTTTTAACCTCAAGGTAAGTCAATCTGTGTTTGGCGGGTTTGTAGTTATTAGCAGCTGCTTTCTGATACCAGTCTTTTGCTTTACTAATATCTTTAGCTACGCCGCGACCACTCTCATACATGGCAGCGAGTTTGTATTGAGCTTGCGGGTTGCCATTGTCGGCTAACTTTTGCTGAAAATCGAAAATGCCAGAGTCATAGTTAGCCGCCTGTGTTGTAGAAATTAAGAATACCCCTCCTACAAAACTAGCTAGAAGAGTCTTTACAAATCGCATAATAGTATTTGTCATAATGTATGATTCTTGAACTACGTTAACTTTAAAAAATGACATCCATAGCGACAGATATTACGTCATATGAATCGACAGTATTGGCTATAACATTATCATCAATCAAACCAAGTCCATCACCTTTGTTTTCTTCAAGGTTAACAATCTGATATTCAAATTTTAATGCAACACTTTCATTTACGTCGTAACGTAAACCCAGAGTAGTCGTGTCCTGAGTTACAGGTAGTCTTGCAGCCGGAATGTTAGCTGGTAATGCGCCTGTGTAGTTATCACCATCAGACGTACCAAATGTAATATGTGGCAGAAATTTACCCATTTGGTAACCCAGGGTTAAATATGCACCATTCTGATTAGGAAAAATTGCCTGAGTTGCACCTTCGGTATCTGTAGTCATTGCTTCGGTATAAAGAACAAAGTTATTCCAGTCTACCGATGCGCCAACTGTGTACATAAATCCACGGTCATCCAGATCAACCACATCCCCAACCACACCCGTAGTCGCATCCTGTTGCTCGAGTTGTATATTAGGGCTAATACCACCAATACGTAACGAGTAGTGAGCCGTATCCAGCTGGAAATTAATACCGATACCATCTGTTGCTCTGAAAGTAAGACCATTGTCTTCTACCTGAGCAGAGCCAACAAACACCTGAGTAGTCAGCTTAGCCGTTTTACCAAAGTGAGTTAAGTGTAACCACTCAACACCCAGAAAGTTTTTCAGTGGGTTGTTTTCGTAAACTTCAACCGGTGGACGAATCCACGGAAATAGATAACCTACATTCGCATAATCAGATAACAGGAATGTTGTCAGGTTAAGTTTACCTGCACGGATACTAGAAGTATCTGTGAACTTGTAACTCACATATGCCCATTCGGCCTCAACATTAAAGTTACTTGAAGTAGACGTTGCCAGTAACTGAGCCGCTCCACTTACTCGGTCACTAACATCTGTACGGATATTAATACCGTAAACAGAATCATTTTCAAAGCTAAGGTGTTCCGTTATCTTATCCAGATAA
>JAPHRB010000167.1 GCA_026197015.1 Gammaproteobacteria bacterium
ACTCAAATGGCAAACCGTCTGGCAACAGCTCTGAAAGCATTGCACGGCCAACGGTAGTTTCTACGCGTTTACGCACTGTCTGCATTTCACCGTTTTCGTCTGGCATTGTTTCGTTAATACGAACTCTAATTCTAGACTGAATGTGAACCGCTTTATTAGCATGCGCACGGGTTGCTTCTTTAACATCAGCAAACACCATGCCTTCACCGTGGCCATTAATGTTTTCACGAGTCATGTAGTACAGACCCAGAACAATATCCTGCGAGGGAACAATAATTGGCTCACCAGATGCTGGAGACAAAATATTATTTGTCGACATCATCATGGCACGCGTTTCTAACTGCGCTTCGATTGACAATGGCACGTGTACCGCCATCTGGTCACCATCGAAGTCAGCATTGAATGCTGTACAAACTAATGGGTGAAGCTGTATCGCTTTACCTTCAATTAATACAGGCTCAAACGCCTGAATACCTAATCTGTGAAGAGTGGGCGCACGGTTTAGCATAACGGGATGTTCGCGGATAACTTCTTCAAGAATATCCCAAACTTCAGCGCCTTCACGCTCAACCAGTTTTTTCGCGGCTTTAATTGTTGTCGCTAAACCACGACGGTGCAATTTACTAAAGATAAATGGCTTGAATAATTCAAGCGCCATTTTCTTAGGTAATCCACACTGATGTAATTTAAGCGTTGGACCAACCACGATTACTGAACGACCAGAGTAATCAACACGCTTACCCAGTAAGTTTTGACGGAAACGACCCTGCTTACCTTTAATCATGTCAGCAAGTGATTTTAGTGGGCGCTTGTTTGTACCTGTAATCGCACGACCGCGACGACCGTTATCTAATAACGCATCAACTGATTCCTGCAACATACGTTTTTCGTTACGCACAATAATATCTGGAGCAAAAAGCTCTAACAGACGACGTAAACGATTGTTACGGTTAATAACACGTCGATACAAATCATTTAGATCTGAAGTCGCAAAACGACCGCCATCCAGTGGAACCAATGGACGTAAATCAGGTGGCAGAACAGGTAAAACAGTCATGATCATCCATTCTGGCTTGTTACCAGACTCAACAAATGAATCAATCAGTTTTAAACGTTTACCATATCGCTTTAATTTAGTTTCAGACGCAGTATTACCCATGTCTTCACGAATCTGCTTAGCTTCCTGACCAAGATCCAGACTACATAACATTTCATAAATTGCTTCCGCACCCATACGCGCATCAAACTCATCACCATGCTCTTCTATGGCTTCAAGATAAGTTTCATCTGAGAGTAACTGACAACGCTCTAAAGTTGTCATACCCGGGTCGATTACAACAAATGCTTCGAAATATAAAATACGCTCGATTTCACGTAATGTCATATCCAGTAACAAACCAATACGCGAAGGTAATGATTTTAAGTACCAGATGTGAGCAACCGGACTCGCAAGATCAATATGACCCATGCGATCACGACGTACTTTAGATTGGGTAACTTCAACACCGCACTTTTCACAAACAACACCGCGGTGTTTTAAACGTTTGTATTTACCACACAGGCATTCATAGTCTTTTACCGGGCCAAAAATTTTGGCACAGAACAAACCTTCACGCTCTGGTTTAAAAGTACGATAGTTAATGGTCTCAGGTTTTCTTACCTCACCGTAGGACCAGGACATAATTTTATCAGGTGACGCCAAACCAATTCGGATTGCGTCAAAATCATCATCTTGACCCTGATTATTTAATAGCTTGAGTAGATCTTTCAAAATCTTATCTCCAAAATTTTATGTTTGAGTTTAATATTAAGTTTTAAATGTAATTAACGAAATATTTATGACTCATCCTGTTCCAGTTCGATATTGATACCCAGTGCACGAATTTCTTTCAACAATACATTGAATGATTCCGGCATACCGGCTTCCATACGGTGATCACCATCAACAATATTTTTATACATCTTATTACGACCAGCAACATCATCAGACTTAACTGTTAACATTTCCTGCAATGTATAAGCAGCACCATATGCTTCCAGTGCCCAGACTTCCATCTCACCGAAGCGCTGACCACCAAATTGTGCTTTACCACCAAGAGGTTGCTGCGTAACAAGACTATAAGGACCAGTAGATCGAGCATGCATTTTATCATCAACCAGATGGTTAAGTTTCAATACATACATAACACCAACCGTAACCGGTCGATCAAATGCCTCTCCGGTACGACCATCCCACAATGTGGTCTGACCTGATTTTGGTAGGTCCGCTAACTCTAACATGCGGTGAATTTCTTCCTCTTCTGCGCCATCAAATACCGGTGTTGCCATTGGCACACCTTTGCGCAGATTACCTGCCATGTTCATTAATTCTTCATCTGTAAACTTGGTTAGATCAACTTTTTTCTGATTATGATTATAAACCTGATCAAGGAAAGTTCTCATATCAGTGGTTTTACACTGATCATCAAGCATATTACCAATTTTCAGACCCAGGCCTTGTGCAGCCCAGCCTAAATGAGTTTCCAGAATCTGACCTACGTTCATACGTGATGGTACACCCAGTGGGTTCAACACGATATCAACCGGACGGCCGTGTTCATCGTATGGCATATCTTCAACAGGCACGATCATAGAGACCACACCTTTATTACCATGACGACCCGCCATCTTGTCACCAGGCTGCATGCGACGTTTGATAGCTAAATAAACTTTAACCATCTTCAGTACACCCGGCGCTAAATCATCACCAGCAACAATCTTGCCTTTCTTCTCTTCAAACAACTCATCAAGCTCTTTACGAGTATCTTTTAATTGTTTAGCAAGAACTTCCAGAGCCGCATTAGCATCATCTGTCTTTAGACTGATTTCAAACCACTTAGACTTTTCAAGCTCATCAAGATATGCCTGCGTAATTTTAGCTCCGGCTTTTAGACCGGCAGGACCACTAGCTGCCTGCTTATTCAGCATTAAGCTTTCAGCGCGCGCATAAATATCTTTCTGCGCTATGCGCCATTGGTCACTATTATCTTTACGTGCTTCTGCGATCTGATCTTCTTCAATCTCAAGTGCACGTTTATCTTTTTCAACACCGTCACGGGTAAAGACCTGAACACCAATTACCGTGCCGACCTTACTTGAAGGTACACGTAACGATGAATCTTTAACGTCTGATGCTTTTTCACCAAAGATCGCTCTGAGAAGTTTTTCTTCCGGGGTAAGTTGAGTTTCGCCTTTTGGCGTAACTTTACCAACCAGAATATCGTTACCACTTACTTCAGCGCCAACGTATACAATTCCAGACTCATCCAGTTTTGAAAGCAGGCCTTCACTTACATTTGGAATATCAGCTGTAATTTCTTCAGAACCTAACTTGGTATCACGAGCAACACAGGTTAATTCTTCGATATGTATAGTTGTATAACGATCTTCTTCAACAACTCGCTCTGATATCAGAATCGAATCCTCAAAGTTGTAACCATTCCAGGGCATAAATGCTACGCGCATATTCTGGCCTAGTGCTAATTCACCCAGGTCTGTAGATGGGCCATCAGCTAATACATCACCTCGTTCGATCACATCACCCGGCATAACTAATGGGCGCTGATTAATACAGGTGTTCTGGTTAGAACGTGTATATTTAGTTAACGAATAAATATCAACACCGGCTTTACCGCCTTCAGTTTCAGCATCATTAACTCGTACAACAACACGACTCGCATCTACAGAATCAATTACACCACCACGTCGAGCTTTTACTGCTGCACCAGAATCCATCGCAACAACACGCTCCATACCTGTACCCACTAACGGCTTATCAGCGCGTAAAGTTGGAACAGCCTGGCGCTGCATGTTTGAACCCATTAATGCACGGTTAGCATCATCGTGCTCAAGGAACGGAATAATTGACGCGGCAACCGACACAATCTGCTTTGGCGATACATCCATATACTCCACTTTGTCTGGAGTCGATAATGCAAATTCATTTCGTGTACGACAGGAAACCATTTCCTGAACTAACTTACCGTTTTTATCAAGATCAGTATTTGCCTGAGCAATAATATAATTACTTTCTTCAATCGCAGAAAGGTAATCTATATCCATTGTCGCCTTACCGTTTATTACTTTACGATAAGGTGTCTCAAGAAAACCGTATTCATTTGTTCGCGCATACACAGACAGTGAGTTAATTAAACCAATGTTTGGTCCCTCAGGAGTCTCGATAGGACATACTCGACCATAGTGAGTAGGGTGTACGTCACGCACTTCAAAACCAGCACGTTCACGCGTCAAACCACCGGGGCCTAATGCAGATACTCGACGTTTGTGTGTCACTTCTGATAATGGATTGTTTTGATCCATAAACTGAGACAACTGACTAGAGCCAAAGAATTCTTTAATGGCTGCAGAAACAGGCTTGGCATTGATTAATTCCTGGGGCATCAAACCTTCAGACTCAGCCATTGATAAACGCTCTTTTACAGCACGTTCAACACGAACCAGACCAACACGGAAAACATTCTCCGCCATCTCACCAACACAACGAATTCGACGATTACCCAGGTGATCGATATCATCTACAATATCATTACCATTACGGATCATAATTAACTGCTTTAACACATCTAAAATATCAGATGAGTCACCCAGCTCTTCAAAACGTTTTTTCGCTTCTTCGTCTTTCTTTCGCTCAGAGAAATAACGACCATCATAAAGTACGCCTAAACCAGTAGACTCTTCACGACGTAAACGTCGGTTGAATTTCATCCGACCAACAGCTGACAAGTCATAACGATCACTTGTAAAGAATAAATTCTTAAATAAGTTTTCGGCTGCATCTTTAGTTGGTGGCTCACCAGGACGCATCATGCGATAGATTTCAACCTGTGCTTCAAGCTGTGAAGCAGTTGGATCTATAGCTAATGTGTTAGAAATATATGCACCAGCATCCAGATCATTAGTATAAAGAATATCGAATTTCTTTATACCCGCCTCCGTTATCTGCTCCATAACTTCTACAGTAATAACTGTATTCGCTGCAACTAGTAACTCGCCCGTGCTCTCATCAATTAAATCATGGGCAAGGATTTTATCTTCCATGTATTCATGAGGCGCGATTAATTTTTTAACTTTAGCTTTTTCAAGTGCCTTGATGTGACGCATAGTAATACGTCGACCAGCTTCAACAACAACCTCTTTACCCGACATAATATCGAATGTTGTTGTCTCGCCACGAAGGCGTTCAGCCACTAATGGAATTTCTATTCCATCTTTAACAACTTTACAGCTAATTTTCTCGAAGAACATATCGAGAATTTCTTCCGTTTGATAACCTAAAGCACGTAACAGTATCGTTGCTGGTAATTTGCGACGACGGTCAATACGCACAAAAACAGAGTCTTTAGGGTCAAACTCAAAATCTAACCATGACCCACGGTATGGAATAACACGCGCTGAATAAAGTAACTTACCAGAACTGTGTGTCTTACCTTTATCATGATCAAAGAATACACCAGGAGAACGATGCAACTGAGAAACAATTACACGCTCAGTACCGTTAATAACAAAGGTACCGGTATCCGTCATAAGAGGAAGCTCACCCATGTAAACTTCTTGTTCTTTAGACTCTTTAATTACTTTCGTTTTAGGATATAGATCTTTATCCATAATCGTCAAACGAAGCACAACACGCAAAGGCGCCGCATAAGTCATTCCACGCAATTGACATTCTTTAACATCAAAAGCTGGCGTACCTAAACGGTATCTAACATATTCAAGTTGAACGTGACCCGAGTAGCTAACTATAGGAAAAACAGATCCAAATGCAGCCTGTAAACCGGCCTGCTTACGATCTTTTTCTTTTCTGTCTTCCTGTAAAAAGCCTCGATAAGAGTCGATCTGCATCGACAATAAAAATGGCACATCTAGAATAGGTGGGCGTTTACCGAAATCCTTACGGACACGTTTTTTATCGGTAAAAGAATATTCCATCGAAGTTCCTCGCAATGTAAGTGCTATGGCATGTTTACCAGCTCATGCCGAGAGCTGTATCCTGTAATTGTCCAGCTCACCTCCAGAAGACGACATTTCTTCGTTGAAAAATGAACACATACACTTGTATGCTGACATTTTTCGCCTTGAACTGTCGCCTTCTGAGGCAATCCGTGCAATTACTATCTATTAACCTTAATAAAGGTTTTTGCTTTTTCAGCCTATAGGCTGGTAAAAAATGCCGTGTTACGATTCATTACATTACCCATTCTGTGGGTGAATAACATGAAACCCTGCTTCACTTATTACAACAACATCTTTTATCAAACTACAGCAGTTATATTTTTTAAATTCACTTCACAATATTTTTATATCGTAGAAGCGGGAAAAGGCCGATGAATAAATTCACCAGCCTTACCACTTTGACAATAGGTTAATTGCCTAACAACAATAGAATTACTTAAGTTCTACAGTTGCACCAGCTTCTTCAAGCTGCTTCTTAACATCTTCAGCTTCTGCCTTAGATGCGCCTTCTTTAACAGCAACAGGGCAAGCTTCTACCATTGTCTTTGCGTCTTTAAGGCCAGCGCCAGTGATAGCACGAACAGCTTTGATAACAGCAACTTTGTTTTCGCCGAAGCCAGTCATCATAACGTCGAACTCATCTTTTTCTTCAGCAGCAGCACCACCAGCGTCACCGCCAGCAGCAGGTGCAGCAGCAACAGCCGCAGCAGCTGAAACGCCGAATTTTTCTTCCATTGCTTCAATAAGGTCAACAACTTCCATTACTGACATGTTAGCAATCGTTTCTAGCATATCGTCTTTAGATACAGCCATGATATTTCTCCAAAATTTTATATACGTTTAAATCGTAAATACTAAGTGATTAAGTGCTTTGCTTATTTCGCCTGCTTGATTGCTTCTACAGTACGCACTAGTTTTCCAGGCACTTCTTTCAAAGTACGTGCTAGTTTTTCTGTAGGTGCCATCATTACGGACATCAATATGCTGATAGCCTGATCTTTGGTCGGCATTTTCGCTAGACGATCTAATTCAGTTGGGGCAAGCATCTCACCACCAATTGAAACCATCTTAGTTACTAATGCGCCGTGCTCTTTTGCGAAGTCTTTTACAAGACGCGCAGCAGAACCGGGATCTTCCTGTGAGAATGCTAGTACTAGTGGACCCACTAGACCGTCACTCATACATTCGAAATCGGTACCTTCAAAGGCACGACGAGCCAATGTGTTTTTTACAACACGAAGATAAACACCAGAATTACGTGCAGTAGCACGTAATGCCGTCATTTCATCAACAGTCAGGCCATGGTATTCAGCTGCAACAACTGAATGAGCCTCAGCGGCAATCGCACTTACCTCAGCAACAATGCTTTTCTTGTCTTCAAGATTAAGAGGCACGTGTATTACTCCTGTTTCGGTTGGAGCACAAAGACAAATTTTACAATTTAAACTTTATGTCCAGCCAAGTATTAAAGTAAGATTTTATGTCACCATAACTTCTTACCACCTGCGGTGGTTTTTAATTAAAAAACTTAAAAACACCATCTGCGTGAGACTCAATCATCCTGATCTCATTAAGCTTTGCATCATAAATGCTCCAGCTCTCACGGTCTTTGACACACCGATACTCGGCTAGCCAAATTCTTTTACTGAATATATCCTTATATTCGTTTAATTTTTACTACTTAATTACATCCAGAGATGCGGCATCAATAGTTAGACCAGGACCCATAGTTGATGACAATGTCACCTTCATAAAGTACTGACCTTTTGCAGAAGTTGGTTTGGCCTTTTTCAGGCTGTCCAACAATGCATCGATATTTTCTTTAAGTGCAGCAACTTCAAAAATTGACGTACCAACAGAACCATGAACAATACCGGCTTTATCAGCGCGGAAACGAACCTGGCCTGCTTTTGCGTTTTTAACAGCAGCCGCAACATCTGGCGTAACTGTGCCAACTTTAGGATTAGGCATCAGGCCACGAGGACCAAGAATCTGACCCAACTGACCCACAACACGCATCGCGTCAGGAGAAGCAATAACTACATCGTAGTTTAAATCACCACCTTTCATCTGTGCAGCCAGCTCATCCATACCAACCACATCAGCACCGGCTGCTGTAGCCGCTTCTGCCGCTTCACCCTGAGTGAATACAGCAACACGTACAGTTTTACCAGAACCCTGAGGAAGCGTAGTAGAACCACGAACAACCTGATCAGATTTACGCGGGTCAATACCCAAGTTGACAGCTACATCAATAGACTCTGTAAATTTAACAGTTGAAAGCTCTTTAATTAAACCAAGAGCCTCTTCAATAGGGTACTGCTTTTCAACGTCTACTTTTTCCGCAATCATTTTTGCGCGCTTGGAAAGCTTAGCCATTATACGACTCCCTCAGTTTCAAGACCCATACGATATGCCGTACCAGCAATAGTTCGCACAGCTGCATCCATATCTGAAGCAGTTAAATCTGGCTCTTTAGTTTTTGCAATCTCTTCTAACTGCGCACGCGTGATAGTACCAACCTTTTCGGTATTAGGACGACCACTGCCTTTTTCAAGACCCATTGCTTTTAACAACAAAACAGCTGCTGGAGGTGTTTTTGTAATAAAGGTAAAGCTGCGATCACTGTATACAGTAATAACAACTGGAATCGGCATACCCTGATCAAAGTTATCTGTCTTCGCATTAAATGCCTTACAGAATTCCATGATATTCACACCATGCTGACCCAATGCTGGACCAACAGGGGGACTTGGATTTGCCTGGCCCGCAGGCACCTGCAGCTTAATATAAGCTTCTACTTTCTTTGCCATGATTAACTCCTAATGGGTAATAACGACGTACTAACTCTTACGAGCTTTCGATCTCCCCTGTTTTAGCAAAACTGTATAAACACATGCTCATACAGATAATTAAATTCTTTAGCCTTTTTCGACCTGACCAAAGTCCAGCTCTACCGGTGTTGAACGACCAAATATAGATACTGCAACTTTTAAACGGCTCTTATCGTAATCAACTTCTTCTACAACGCCATTAAAGTCATTAAAAGGCCCATCGGTAACACGTACAACTTCGCCAGCTTCGTAAAGTACTTTTGGCTTCGGCTTTTCTGCACCTTCCTGAACACTATTTAATATAGCTTGAGCTTCCTTATCCGTAATTGGCGCAGGCCTGTCTTTAGTGCCACCTATAAAACCCATCACTTTAGGTACATCTTTAACCAGGTGCCAGCTCTCATCAGTCATTTCCATCTGAACCAACACATAACCCGGAAAGAATTTCCGCTCTGATCTACGTTTATTTCCATCACGCATTTCAACAACTTCTTCCGTAGGAATTAAGATCTCACCAAACTGATCTTCCATTCCATTTAATTTTATATGCTCTAATAATGAAAGTTTAACTTTCGCCTCAAAACCTGAATAAGCATGTACAACATACCAACGTAATCCCATGTCCTAGCCCCCTTGTCCGGTTAACATCAATACACCCCAACGAAGGACCATATCAATCAACCAAAGCATAATACCCACCAAAATAACCATCACAATCACTAACAATGTAGTTTGCATGGTTTCCTGACGAGTTGGCCAGATCACTTTTCTTACTTCGGTTCGTGCGTCACGAGCAAATAACCATAAACCATAACCCAGTCGTGTGGTGTACATTACAGCCACCGCGACCGCCACAAAAGCCAAAAGCCCAAGTATCCGATATAACTGAGACTCTTCTTCAAAGTAGTAGAACTGCCAAATTCCGCCGACCAGCAGCGCAATAGCAATTAAAAACTTTAAACTATCCAGTTTACCTGTTTCTTCTGTTTCAGTCTTAGCGACCATGAATTACTCTATTTACTCGTGTTTAAAAT
>JAPHRB010000082.1 GCA_026197015.1 Gammaproteobacteria bacterium
AGGTTACTTGTTACTTTACTGTTACTGGCGACAACCGGGCTTGCTGCTGCCAACACTGATCGACTGATGCGTCAGGCAAACCGTTATTTTTCACCCCTGCCAGATGTTATGCCCGGATCGGAAAATGACACAGCGGAACGTATCGCTCTGGGCAAAAAACTTTATTTTGAAAAACGGCTTTCTATCAATGACACACAATCCTGTGCCTCCTGCCATATTCTCGAAAATGGTTTTGCCGGTGTAGATAACCTGGCCACATCACCCGGCGCAAAAGGTGAGCAGGGAACCCGCAATAGCCCAACGGTATTGAACTCAGGCTGGCAAGACAGCCAGTTCTGGGATGGTCGTGCGAAGGATCTGGTTGAGCAGGCCAAAGGCCCGATACTTAACCCGATTGAAATGGGTATGCCCGACGAGAAAACAGTGGAGAAAAAAATACGCGGCATTGCTGAATACCAAAATGCTTTCGCCACGGCGTTCCCCGAAAACAGGCCCGCTATAACTTATCAGAATATTGCCGAGGCCATAGCCGCCTTTGAGCGCACATTGATAACACCCTCCCGTTTTGATGATTATATCAATGGCGATGCAAATGCATTAAACGAAACTGAGTTACGCGGACTTAAAACTTTTATCAAGGTTGATTGTAAATCATGCCATGACGGGAAACTGCTGGGTGGTGAGATGTATGAAGTTCTTGGCAAGAAAAACCCTTACGAAAATCAGTCTGATCCGGGCATATACACACTTACTAAAGCTGAAGATGATCGCATGGTTTTTAAAGTATCAGCTTTGCGAAACGTTGCCTTAACCGCACCTTATTTTCATGATGGAAAAATAAAAACTCTCGATGAGGCTGTACGTAAAATGGGCAAACTGCAATTAGACGAAGAACTCACTGATCAGCAGGTGAAAGATATTACAGCATTTCTTAAAACTTTGACTGATAAAAACAGGCAGCATAAAAATAAGTAAAGGTCGCGAAAAATTAATTTGAAATTAATGGGGTAAATTCATAACTGCCCCCATTAACTTGAACTGACACTCAATAATAAGTAGAAATTTATTAATTAAAATATTTTAAAAGCGCAGAGTGCCTATCATTCCCTTTATTACTGATCGCTGAGCCAGTAAAAATGATAGGGAGGTATCACCAGTTGATCTTTAAACATAGCCGGGGTATCACCTGAAATAAGATCTGTGATATGACCATAGGAAAGCGCAGATTTGATTTGAGGATTTGTCATATCCAGATACTGTGGCTTAGCATCAAAATTTACCACGACTAATACACCGCCTGAGGTACGAGTCAGATTGAATCTCGAAAAAACAAACAGGTGTGGATTATCTATATGGATTAACTCACGATTATTAAAGTCAGCAAATGCGAGTATTTCCTTACGTACCGCGATCATTTTTTTAATGGCATTAAAAATCTGCTGTTCAATTGTACCCTGCTGATGTCTCAGCTCGGCCTTGTCCCAATCGAAATTAGGCCTGTGTACCCAACGACTATCAAGGGCTTTATTTTCATCATTAAGAAAATCAGTTTCATTTAACGTTCCCAGTTCGTCACCATAATACAATAACGGCAAGCCGCCGAATGAAAGAATCAGGCTATGTAAAAGCAGTATGTGTTGTATCGCATTTCCAATGCGTTTGGGATCATTAGATTCAAGCGCTGTTTCCAGACCAACAAGAGACGCCAATGAACCAGAAATACGCGCATCGCCGGTTTTTAGATTATGCCCGAAGGGAAAACCCCGGGCATCTGAATCACTGAAATCACCGGTGTAATAATCAAGCAAAAAGTTACGATGCTCGACAGGCTCATAACCTACTGCATGGATATCTGCATCATCAAAACCCAGACCAATATCATCATGGCAACGTACGTAGTTTAACCAGGTTGCCCGTTCCAGCTTATCCGGCAGGGTCCTTAAACCCTGATACAACAATTTCGCATTTTTGGTGGCAACAGCATCCCACATTAACGCCATGAACGTCGCATTGTAAGCAATCTCACATTCTTTTGCATTGATGGCATCTTCACCAAAATATTTAGTGATTTCCGAAGGCGCCACAATGGCCTCGGCAATAAATAACACACCCGGTGCGGTTACCTGACAACAGTCTTTCATCAATTGTAATATCAGATGTGCCTCGCGTTCATTTTGAGAGACGCTGCCAATTTTTTTCCATAAGAAAGCCACCGCATCAAGTCGAATAATATCCGCGCCCTGGTTTGACCAAAACAGAATAATATCGAGCATTTCAATAAACACCGCGGGGTTACTGTAATTAAGATCCCACTGGAAATTATTAAATACGGTCATTACCCATTTATTCATTTCCTCGTCCCAGGTGAAATTACCTGGCGCAGTTTCCGGAAAAATTTCAGGCATGGTTTCTTCAAACATATCGGGAATTTCACGATTATCGAACAGGTAATAATAATCCTGATATTTTTTTTCACCCTTACGCGCGCGTTTTGCCCAGTCATGTTCGTCAGATGTGTGATTAACCACTACATCCATGGTTAACAGAATATCTCTCTTCTCGAGTGATTCACTCAGCTTATGCAAATCTTCATTAGTACCAATGCGACTATCCACCCGACGAAAATCACTGATGGCATAACCGCCATCACTTTTACCATCGGGACATGCCAGAATCGGCATGATATGAATCATATTCACGCCAAGCTCCTGAAAATAAAACAGCTTGTCTGTCAGCCCACTCAGATTATTCGCAAAACCGTCTGTATACAGGGCCATGCCCACCCACTTCTGACTCAGAAACCAGTTATGGTCTTTTTCACGTTCGATATCTTTTCTTTTAAGTTGTTCAGAACGATCCATATATTGCCGAGCCATCGCTTCAACCAGGCATAAAGCCTGATCTTCGAAATCGTCACGATCGCCATATAACAAATGAAACAGGGAATGGATTGCGTAAAAATTAGCGCCCAGTCGGGTATAAAAATGCCTTAATTCATGTTGTTTGATTTCTGGATTTAATTTAATCAGTATTTCATTGAGTAAGGAATGTGAGACTTGTTCATACATAATATTTAAGCTAATTAGTTTTTATTGTTACATTGATGCTGGCAGATTTTTTTAATATTTACAAATGAGTATTACCATTCACAAATTTAAATCTATAAATTTACAACTGCCAGTCCTCAATAAAGGGTTTATAAAATGTTTTATCCTGGGTGGTCGCACCACGCTGCTGAACCACTGCACTGGCAAATTGCTGAGCCCGATTCAATATTTCCTGTAATGGCCAGGCCTTGTGCAAACCTAATAATAGTACACTAGTGAAGGCATCGCCGGCGCCGACAGTGTCTACCACATGACTGATGGTTTCCGGTAAAACTGAACAGCGTTCATCTAACGTTGCCGCAATAGCGCCGTCCACTCCTCTGGTAACAACAACTAACTTAACATTCGTACTGGTTAGTAAAAACATCATCCTTGACTCGATATCTGCCTTCTGCGGAACAACTAATGCCAGCTCTTCGGCATTGAGTTTTATATACTGCCCGCTTTGCATAATATTCTGGATTAACGATAGATCCCACCATGGCGGACGCAGATTAACATCAATAAAAACCGACTTAAGACATTGTTGTTTTAAATCTGTCAGGCTTCGCGCTGACACAGGATTTCTTAACGCAAGAGAGCCATGATATAAGGTGCTGTGTTTATTGATTTCTGGCGTTGCCTGATAATCAATAAAATCCCAGGCACTGTTTTCTACAATTTCATATGAGGGCTCACCATTTTTAAAACTGACATCGACAATGCCGGTGTCATGGGCAGAATCCAGTTGTAATCCTGAGACATCCAGCCCCCAGTTTTGCATGGCCGATTTTACTTCCTGTCCCAATGGGTCATTTCCCACCCGTGATATAAACAAAGGCCGCAAACCAAATGCCTGACAGTGCCACGCCACATTAAAGGGGGCCCCGCCCAACACGCGAGTGCCGTCGGGAAAACAGTCAAACAATACCTCACCAAATATAACGAGTTCTGAATGACTCATTTTTCACCTCGAATCCAGTTTTCTGCCTGTGGAATATAGTGTACGACGCCTTCCAGTATGCCTGCGCTGTAATTGCCATTCATATCCATAAAATCACCCTGTGCCAAATATAAGGTGTTTTGCTGATGATTGACCTGTGCCTGCCTGATAACCTCATGCCGAACGTCCTCTTCAGCATTTGCGACCAGCACCGACTGAATCTGGCTACTCATCACACCAATATCATTACCGCTATCACCGGCAAAAACAGTATCTGAATAATCAAATTTCAACTGAAACATTAAAAATTCAATTGCCTGACGTTTACCGGCGCTGGCGGGTAATACATCGAGCAATCCAGTATTTGCCAGCTGATCGACACTCCAGATCAAATTGGCTTTTATTGATTGTTGTTGAAGCAGGTTTTGCATTGCTGAAATAATTTTCTGATGATCATGGTTAAGCGTTACATAATAACTGAGCTTATGAGTATTTTGTTTACTCTCTTCCTGGCGTTTCAGGCCTTTAAGATCAACCAGCAAACTATGCAGTTGATTTGCATTTTTACCCTGCCAGTCGTGCTCAATCAAACGCTCCCACTGTTGCTGGTAATGCCAGTCAAGCCCCTTAATTTCATAAATTGTAGAACCCACATCGGCGATAACATAATCCGCCTGCGGTAGTTTGTACTTATTTATGGCCTGCTTTACCAGTTGTTGATGTCGACCGGTGACATAAACCAGTGTTACATGCGGATGCTGAACCAGTCGACTAAAATTTTTTCTCGCATTTGTTGATTCAGGCTCAGGTCCATTAGGCAATAAAGTGCGATCAAGATCGGTGCACAATAATAATCGCCTCACTTTTCTGGCACCTTACAGCTTTTAAAAAAGTCGTAATATTCAATCGCTTCTAAAATGCCAGCAGCATAAGGTTGCCTGGCAAAATACACCTGTTCTAATTCAATCAGGTCGGATAATTCTTCATGATGCCGGTTGGCCACCAGCACGGCCAATGTATTACCGCGAATCATGTCTTCATCAGCTCCCGAACCACCGGCTACCAGTATATGATTCAATGGAATTTCCCACTGCTCAGCATACCAGCGTAAGGCCAGCCCCTTGGATGCTCTTACCGGTATTATGTCGAGAAATTGACCAAAGGAAAACACCACATTGGTGGTTTGTTCATGCTGCAATAAAAGTTGCCTGATATCATCGACATCCATGGCTTTAGCCGCATCATAGAAATAGCTGATTTTGTAACGACTTTGTTCTGCTTTGAGCTGCAGGCGTAAACCGGGAAGGTCTTTGAGAATGGCGCGAACTTTGGCTGGCCGCCATAAATAATCGATATGATCGGTCCATGCCGTGTCGCGGGTTAAATTTGAACCATAGTAAATTTCTGTGCCGAGGCTGGTCACCAGCGCATCAGGATAAGGAAGTTTATTTGCCTTGATTAATTTCAACGCCGAATCCAGCCGACGCCCGGTAGCTATACCAAAACTACTACACCTGGCATTTTCCTTCATGGCACGAGAAAAATCAGGCAGCATCTTTTTGTCACCCAGTAGACTCTGATCCAGATCTGAAAATATAGCTCGATCACGATACAGCCGTGTACGGCGATGCAACTCCATACGCACCACAGGCTCGGTTTTTTCAATAATCGGCTTTATAACTTTTAAATATTTTTCAGCATGGGCCTGCCATGAATAATGCTCATTGACACCGGCAATGCCATTTTCTGCCAGTTGCTGCCATTTTGATTTATCTTTAATCACGGCGAGTAATTTTTCGACAATCATATCCTTATCTAATGGATCAATCAGATAACCATTGCCGCAGTTTTCAATAATATCCGTTGGCCCGCCATCTTCTGTCGCCACAATAGGCAACCCGCTGGCAGCCGCTTCAATCAAGGTTAAACCAAAAGGCTCGGTTAAAGCGGGATTAATAAACACGCCACCAGATAATGCTGCAAGACGATATAACAGTGAGACATCGTCAGACAGATGATGTTTAGGATAAGCCGTTTTGCCATATAAATCATACTGATCGATACTCAGTAAACAATCGGTCAGCACCTCCTGAGGGCCCGCCTCCATTTCCCGAATATCATCCCGATTACCGGCGACAATCACCAGATTAGCGAGCTGCTGTAACTCCTGTGATTCGCCAAACGCTTCAATCAGGGTGATAATATTTTTTCTTTGATCGGGGCGAGATATAGCCAGCACCATGGGTTTATCGGGTTGCTTTAAAAATCGCTTGAGCTCGCCGGCTATCTCACTTTTAAATTCATCACCCAGAGGAGGATGAAATTTTATTAAATCGGTTCCTGGTGGCACCACCCGCATCTGATCCGGTTGATAATAATCATATAATTCATATTGCTCTTCAATTTCCTGATGTGTACTGGTAATGACCCTGTCAACAGCCCCCAGAGTCGTTTCCTCGGCATTGATCCTGCGTGACATGTTATAACGTTTTTCTATCACATCGCGCTTAATACCGCTGGCCAATAAATGTTTTCGTTTACTGCGCCCTAATGAATGCCCGGTATGAACCAGTGGCACACTTAATTGATGTGATAAACGCGTACCGACATAACCTGCATCGGCATAGTGACTGTGAATGATGTGAGGTGTGAGTTTATTATCGTGGAGATAATTCAGCAGATTATCAGCAAAACTGTCGAGATGATCCCAAAGCTGCTCCTTGGGTATATAAAGTTGATCAGCACAATAGATTCGGACAATATTAACCTTATCACCAAGTGGTTCGATGCGTTTGGCATAATCACTACTAACAGTCTTATCATCTATTCGCCGGGTCACCAGATCGACCCTCGCGACATTCGGCTGATCACCTAAAACCCGAGCCAGCTCAACCACATATTTACTTTGGCCTCCGGTATCCGCATCTCGACCTAACTCTAATTCATCACCCCGTATCAGGCCGTGCACGCTGATTAAAAGTAAATAAAGTTTGTCCTGTTGAGGATTCATAATAGATGTCATTAAATATAATTTAAAGTCATTAACCTACTGCATATAAATATTTATCTCTAGTACTTTTATTTAGACATCCGTTTTTTTGTGACCATAAATTACGACTTATCAGGTGGATATATATCCCACTCAACCACAAAATCAGGATTAGTCACAATGACATCTGACTCTGCAAGTTTATAATCACCGGGTTTGGCTGCCTGATAGTGATCCAGGTCAGGCGGAAGACTAAACTCTTCATCAGTATCCTTTCTTTGCACAACTAGCCCATCATCATTATTAATTCTCAAAATGGGCCCAGAGAACTGTTCAAATGCATCCAGATCACCAAAATCATTCATGCAGGTAAGACTGACCAGCACCGTTTTGCCAATCATTTTCTCTGCCTGTTCAGGGTCAAATACACAACCCGCAAATATTTTTTCACTCATAAATTACACATCACATAAATTTTTCTGACGTATACGCCACTTAAAAACTAAACAACCTACCTCTCAAGTACTGCTATCGCACTTTCTAAAGCCAGCCTAAGCTCCTTAGCCTGATCAATTGTCATGGCATAATAACGGCTTATTTCTGCATCTTCGGCTAATTGCCCTGGATTGGAAATAAAATGCGGCCGAAAAACCACAAGTTTATGCTCTTCGATTGGTCCAACGTCCCAGTTTGCAATTGGGTATATATTCTCATTTTCCTGTTCTGACATTTTTTTCTCAATATTTAAACCATTAATACATTCTACATTATAGGGCTTGTTTTCTGTCTATGTTAATATTCCCAATCGAATAAATAGACAGAAATTGACCTATGAAATACAGCGGCAACATTCAGAAGATGCAAACCAAACTTGATGATACTGTGTTTTATCACCTGCCAATAGGTGATGACCTGGTAGATATGAATGTTTTAATAGGTTCAGAAATCAAACTGACTTATCAAGGTGAAATTAACTGTGTAGCCTGTGATCGCAAGACGAAAAAGAGCTTTGCTCAAGGCTTCTGTTATCCCTGTTTTCAATCATTGGCTCAGTGTGATATGTGCATTATGAAACCAGAAAAATGTCATTATGCAGAAGGCACCTGCAGAGAACCAGAATGGGGCGAACAATTTTGTCTACAAGACCATTATGTTTATCTGGCAAACTCTTCAGGGCTAAAAGTTGGCATCACCCGCGGCACCCAAATTCCAACTCGCTGGATGGATCAGGGGGCGACTCAGGCAATTCCTGTTTTCAGAGTCAAAAATCGCTTAACATCAGGTTTAGTTGAAGTTATTTTTAAAAATCACGTGGCGGATAAAACCAGTTGGCAAAAAATGCTAAAAGGTGAGGCAGATAAAGTTGACATGTTAACTCGTCGCGATGAGCTTTACGAATTAAGTAAAGACGCATTAAGTGAACTGTCACACTCATTAGATAGTGATGCTATTGAGTTTCTGGAAAATGAATCTGTGGTAGATATTAATTTCCCGGTTAATCAGTATCCGCAAAAAGTTAAATCATTTAACTTTGATAAAACACCCGAAGTTAGTGGCGTATTAAATGGTATTAAAGGGCAATATTTAATTCTCGACAATGGCGTATTAAATATACGCAAGTTTGGCGGTTATAACTTAACACTTGAAACCTGAATAACCACTATCTGGCCCGAATGGCCCTTACTTTTAAAGCCTTTCTTTGTGCCTGCGCCCCTCTGTGAATTTTTTTCATTAAGATTCTGAAGAGGACTGATGAACTTCACCTGACTCACGTTCACCCATCTCAAAACCATGATGATAGGCTTTATGCCATTCCATTATCTGGTCTTTCTTATGTATAGACTCATCATCTAATGTTAGATGACTCAGCTTTTCTGCAAAGCCATTTTTATTGAAATAGGATACAACCCCATTGGCATAACCCCGGTTGTACCAGAGCTGTGCATCAGAAGGGTTATCCAGATAATCATGGGTTTCTGCGTATAACTTCTCGACTAAACCCGTTAATTTATCAATTACAGTCATCATATTTAACTCAATAGTTCGTCTAGTGAAGAACCTTCAGCATCTTCACCCATTTCAACTATCAGGGTTTGCTCTAATGGCAGGCTATTAGATTTAATATGCGGCAATATTTGCTCAGTCAGCTCAATTACCATCATTAACCCTCTCTGGCCACCCGCATCTGTTGTGGATTTAGCCTGTTCCAGCATAAACTCAATATAAGCACGCAGGGATTCCAGACGCTGATCAACTGTCATTAACTGAAAATCAGTGGTAAAGCTCAGATGTAACTCACGTAACTGGGGTTTCGGATCATGCACCGATATATTAAAAGGAACCGGGGGATGCATAGACGCACTCATGAATATTCACTCTAATCTCTCAGGAGTGGGAATTATATATGAAAAATACGGCTAAAAATGCTATTTTACGCGACTGAGATTTAATCTAAATACGAGCATCCATGAGCACACAACGTAAAATCCTTATCACAAGCGCACTACCCTATGCCAATGGCCCAATTCATCTTGGTCATCTGGTTGAATATATTCAAACGGATATCTGGGCACGATTTCAAAAAATGCGTGGCCATGAGTGCCATTATGTCTGTGCAGATGATGCTCACGGCACACCTATTATGTTACGTGCGCGTGAGGATGGTATTACTCCAGAGCAGTTAATAGCTGACGTAAGTCGTGATCATCAAGCTGACTTTTCCGAGTTTCTAATTGGCTTTGATAATTATCACAGCACTCACTCAGCTGAGAATAAGGAACTATCCCAGAGTATTTATCGAGCTTTGCGTGATGATGGACATATAACAACCCGTACCATTTCACAGGCTTATGACCCTGAAGCAAATATGTTTTTGCCTGATCGTTTTATCAAAGGCACCTGCCCCAAGTGTAGCGCTGAAGACCAATACGGTGATAACTGCGAAGTGTGTGGTGCAACTTATGACACCACCGATTTGAAAAAACCTTATTCCGTTGTTTCGGGTGCCACACCTATCAAAAAAGATACCGAACATTTCTTCTTTAAACTGGGTGATTTCGAAGCCATGCTTAAAGAATGGACTACTGCGGGTCATGTGCAGTCTGAAATTGCTAACAAGCTAAATGAATGGTTTGAATCAGGACTGAAAGACTGGGATATTACACGAGATGCGCCTTACTGGGGTTTTGAAATTCCAGACTCTAAAGATAAATTTTTCTACGTCTGGTTAGATGCACCTATTGGTTATATGGCCAGTTTTAAAAATTTATGCGATAAAACCGATCTGGATTTCGATGAGTTCTGGAAGTCAGAAGACAAAACCGAGTTGTACCACTTCATCGGTAAAGACATTGCTTACTTCCATACTTTATTCTGGCCGGCTGTTTTAAAAGGCTCGGGTTATCGCACACCAACTAAAGTTTTCTGTCACGGCTTCTTAACTGTTGATGGTGCAAAAATGTCGAAGTCTCGCGGCACCTTTATCAAGGCGCGGACTTATCTGGATAATTTAAAACCTGAATATTTACGTTATTACTATGCCGCAAAATTATCCTCGGGTGTTGATGACATCGACTTAAATTTAGAAGATTTTCAACAACGTGTTAATACAGACCTGGTTGGTAAGTTTGTTAACATCGCCTCACGCGTTGCCAGTTTCATTAAAAAGAACAATGACGGTTTATTATCAGCGTCTTTACCTGCACCTGACTTACATCAACAAATGATTGATGCGGGTGATTCTATTGCTCAACATTATGAAGACAGAAAATATTCTCAGGCTACCCGTGAAATAATGACATTAGCCGATAAAGCCAATGAATATATTGCCAATGAAGAACCCTGGGCTAAAAACAAACAGCCGGGTTTAGAACAGCAGGTGCATGATATTTGTACACAGGGCATTAACATGTTCCGTATACTGTGTATTTATTTAAAACCCATATTACCTGAAGTTATTAAGCAAGCAGAAGATTTTTTAAACTGTGGCGATTTAAGCTGGAATGATTTAGACAAACCACTGTTAAATCACAAAATCAATAAATTCAAACCTTTAATGCAACGAGTTGAAAAAGAAGCTATTGATAATATTATTGATGCATCTAAAGAAGATATTAAAGCCACCGCACAAAAAACACCGGCTAAAAAATCAAACAAGGATAAAACCGCGTCTAATACGCCTGTTAACGATGAAATAGCCCCCGAAATAGAATTCGACGATTTTGCTAAAATTGA
>JAPHRB010000018.1 GCA_026197015.1 Gammaproteobacteria bacterium
CTCTACAAATTACCAAAATAGCCGTCACCAAATCACCCTATATTCAAAAGACCTTTTTTTATGCACAGGACGTGCGGTATCTTAAAAATGCAGGAGCAAATTTTTAATGGTATTGGTGGAGGTAGGGGGATGCGAACAACCATTTCTTACTGTGGTTGACGGGATAGATTAAATGGTGCGATTAAATTTGCTACCAGCAAGAAATTAAGCAAAGGCTCTCATCACTCTGCCAATCAGATCTGCATTACCACATGGGACAGGGCGCTAAAAAGCAGCGGACTGTCCCTGATGGCCATGTTCCAGAGCAGGGTATATTTTCACTGGCAAATTATAAGCAGGAATTAACCGATTTATATACTTGATATTTTGTGTCCTGCTATCGCTCGCCAGCCCTCCCATCGACCAAAATCGTAACATCATCATAATCATAAACTTAGATAACCCGCCACGCTGAAATAAACAAATACTACCATTCAACTGCATCTTAAAAAGATCATGCTATTCTAACAGGTATATTTAACTTTTTCGGTCCACTAATGAACAAATCAAAATTACGGAAATCTGAATCTTTTTACATTTTGACACTCGGTTTCAGTTTTTTAATATTACTACTCACCTTCTTTGCTTATACCAGCCTTGAGCAAATGAAAATATCACACGAAACCATAGAAGGTAGTAATGTGGCCAGTGACAAAATGAAACTAATTGTTGAGCTTATAGAAACAGCCCGCACACGAACCCGCTTAACATTAGAAATGAGCTATGAGACTGATGCATTTATAAAAGACGATATAAGTATGGCGCTCGATAAATATTCTTTACAGTATAGACTATTACGTCAAAAGTTAATTGACTTAGGCCTGACTGAAAATGAAAAACAAATCATGTTAACTATAGATGAATCAGTTGTACCTGCTCTAAACCAACAAAGGCAGGCAGCACAAATGGCTCTCAGCAACGATGCAAAAGACATTAAAAAAGCTCAGGAGGTTATGATTCAAAGCGTGTATCCACTGCAACGCAAAATCATTGATAATTTCATGAATTTATTAACCTACGAGAAAAATATAATTTTTCAATCGAGAGAGAAAGCATCAGCCCAATATGAAAGATCTTATAAACTTCAAAGCACGATTTTTATTGTAATTTTACTATCTGCATTAATAGTTGCTTTTTATGTTATCCGACGCAGCTTTATCATAGAGAAAGAGTTATTTCTTGAAAAGGAGAAAGCTGAAATCACGTTACGAAGCGTAGGTGATGCCATCATCACAACCAATAAAGATGGAATGGTTGACTACCTGAACCCTGTTGCAGAAAAACTCACCGGTTACATCACACATGACATTGTCGGAAAACCTATAACTGAAATTTATAAGGCATATGATCAAACCAATGAGCAATGGTTAGCTGACTGCATAATGAATTATTTAAAACATGGTAGTTACAGTATGCCATCAAATGACATTATTCTTTATGACTCAAATGACGAATTAATCGATATATCACAAACTATAGCTCCAATTCAGGACACTAACGACAATATTTTAGGCACAATTACTACTTTCCAGGACATCAGCAAAGAAAAATTACTAGCAAAACATATAGAACACCAGGCACAACACGATGCATTAACAGGTTTACTAAATCGTAGAGAGTTTGAAAACAAAGTAGAACAATCACTAATACTTTATTCCGAAGGCACTACACATGCTTTATGTGTGATGGATTTAGATCGATTTAAAATTGTTAATGATACATTAGGTCATACAGCTGGTGATGAGCTGTTAAAACAAATTTCTGCAAAGATACAACAACTATTAAGAAAAACCGATTTATTCGCGCGCATTGGTGGTGATGAATTTGCCCTGTTTTTATCTAATATCGATCAAAACAAAGCTGAAGAAATTGTGGAGAAAATATTAAACGAAGTACGTGCATACCAGTTTGTCTGGGGCAACAAAGCATTCAGAATTGGTGCAAGTATTGGGCTAGTTGACGCACCTGCACAGGTATCAAACTATGAAAACCTGTATCATGCGGCAGACACCGCATGTTACATGGCAAAACATGAAGGCCGCGACCGCTTTCATACCGTCACCTATGACGATAAAAACGTTACTGAAAAACGTGAACAAACGCAATGGGTTAACCGAATTAATGACGCATTAAGCGAAAATCGCTTTACACTTTATTGTCAGGACATTATTCCACTGCATGATGACCGGGAATTAAAAGCCCATAGGGAAGTTCTTATTCGTATGTTAGACGAGGATGATAAAATCATACCTCCAATGGCTTTTATTCCGCCTGCTGAAAGATACAACCTTATGCCACAGCTCGATGACTGGGTAATCAAAAACGTACTTAAACAACTTGAAGCAGATACCACAGCATCAATATATGCTGTAAACCTGTCAGGACAAAGTTTAGCTGATAACAAATTTACACAACGCACCATAGAAACACTTAAAAATGAACATATTCAACATCAACGCCTATGTTTTGAAATTACAGAAACTTCAGCTATTGCGAATTTACAGAATGCCACTGAATTTTTAAGCCAGTTACAGGGGCTCGGTTGTTACACTGCCCTTGATGACTTCGGCAGCGGCTTGAGTTCGTTTGCTTACCTGAGAAGTCTGCCTATTAACTATCTTAAAATAGATGGTATGTTCGTTAAACAAATTGTAGAAGACGAAACCTCACGTGTAATGGTAGAGGCCATAAATTCCATTGGCCACACAATGAACTTAAAAACCATTGCTGAATTTGTAGAAGATGAAGCGATTAGTAACTTACTAAAAGATATGGGCGTAGACTATGCGCAGGGTTATTATTATGGAAAACCGGAACCCATGTAGCTGCAAACTGCAGTATACCCTGGTCAGCACAATCAACTTTTTATATGTCTACTACGAAAAAACCAGCAAGTGAATAGCATTCAATATTCTACCTATATCCATAACCCACTTATAACTTAAAACGAGCAATAAAGTTACTCTACCCGAACACACATTATAAATGTGGTTGAAAAACTTCATATAAAACAGCCCTAAATCGACATTTATAACCTATGCTTAGTCAATAAAGTGAAAATCATATTGCATATTTATGTATATTAAAAACAGACGAATTATAACTTATCTAACTGTTGCAACAGTACTGTGTGTTGGCTCTATTCTGCTCAGCGGCTCAGACTGGCAAAGCACAACGCAGCTCCATACCCTTATGGAAGCACTAGCAACGATGCTTGCATTATTTGTTGGTATACTTTCCCTGTTACGATTTTATAGTAAAGGGGGAACTGACTTTTTAATACTTGGAGCCGGATTCATTGGTGTTAGCCTGTTAGATGGTTACCACGCAATTGTTAGTTCAAGCTGGTTTGAATCACATTTACCTTCAGATCTACCTTCCTTAGCACCCTGGAGCTGGTTAGCTTCTCGGATATTTCTATCTGGCGTTCTGCTTTCGCTATATTTTATCCTTAAATGGCAATCAACCAGTAAATTACCAGATAAAATATCAGCCAAACTGGTTTACAGTATTGTACTTATTTCAACACTTGTTAGTTTTCTATTTTTTGCATTAGTCCCCTTACCAAGTGGTTACATTGAGAATGCTTTTTTCTACCGACCTGAAGAACTGATACCTGCAGTGTTTTTCCTCGCCGCATTAACTGGTTTTATCAAGCTGGGCGACTGGCGAAGCAATGATTTATCTCACTGGTTAATACTTGCCATTATCGTTAATCTTGTTGCCCAGCTTGTAATGCCAATCTCCAGCAACTTATTTGATGCTCAGTTTGATATTGCTCACCTATTTAAGAAACTGGCATACCTCTGCGTATTAACTGGTTTATGCATTAGTGTTTTTAAAGCATTTAAAGAAGCCGATTTACAGTCAAATATTCGAAAAAAGGCTCAAGCCTCTTTAGAATCAAGTGAAATTAGAAATAGAACAATAATGAATTCACTAATAGATGGATTAATTTCCATGAATGATAAAGGCATTATAGAGAATATTAATAATTCGGCCTGTGAATTATTCGGTTATTCAAAACTTGAAATTCTTGGAAAAAACATAAAAATACTAATGCCTGAATCATACCATTCTGAGCATGATAATTACTTATCAAATTATAACAACAGAAGTAAGAAGAGAGTCATTGGAAAAATAAAACACTTAACAGGACGTAAAAAAGACGCATCTACTTTCCCCATGGACTTATCTGTTAGTGAAATGATCATAGCAGGTAAAACAAAATACTCCGCTATCATTAGAGATGACACAGAAAGACAGCATAATGAATCAGAACTCATAAATGCAAAAAATCAGGCGCAGTCTGCTGCAGAAGCCAAAAGTAATTTTTTAGCTACCATGAGTCATGAAATACGAACCCCCATGAATGGTGTTTTAGGCATGACTGAATTATTACAGGACACACCTTTAAGCCCTCAACAAGCTGACATCATTAAAACTATTTCTGATTCTGGAAATTCACTATTAGAAATAATTAATGACATTCTTGAATATTCGAAAGTTGAAGCTGGAAAAATTGAACTAGAACTCATAACATTCAACTTAGAACGAACCATCTATGATGTCACGCGTTTATTACTTGTTAAAGCTGAAGAAAAAGCCATTGAACTTATTTTTTATTATCACGCAGATTGCCCTAATTATGTAATAGGTGATGCAGGTCGAATACGTCAAATTATGCTAAACCTTGTTGGTAATGCCATTAAGTTCACTAATATTGGCCAGGTCATTGTAGAAGTTAAATGCCTTGAGAAAACAGAAACCAATTTGAATATATCTATAGAAGTAATTGATACAGGTATTGGGCTTGATAACAGTTCAAGAGAAAAACTATTTGATTCATTTACCCAGGCCGATAATTCAACCAGTCGCACGTATGGTGGCACAGGTCTTGGTTTAACCATTTGCAAACGACTAATTGAATTAATGAATGGAAAAATCGATGTTATAAGTGAACCAGGTAAAGGCTCTACATTCTGGCTTGAGATCGAATTAGAAAAAACTGACTCGCCTAAAAAACTTGAAAAAATTGAGCTAAGTAATGCACGTGTGCTGATAGTAGATGACAACCCCCTAAACCTTAAAATTCTAAGAGAACAACTAAGTAAGTTAGATATGCTGGTCGATGAAACTTCAGACCCTTTGCAAGTAATAACACGTATGCAGGCTTCTCAACAAACCGGAATGCCTTACAAACTGGTAATAATCGATAATATGATGCCAATATTATGTGGTGCAGATCTGGGTCGAGAAATCAGGAAACATGAAAATATAAATCACATACCATTAGTTTTATTAACATCAGCAACTGTCATGGGTGATGCAGCAATATTTAAAGACATTGGTTTCTCTGCATATCTGACAAAACCCATTTTAAGTGATTTATTATATAAAACCTTAACTCGTGTATTAGGCTTAAGTGAGGATAATGATGACATTTTTCTTACCCGTCACTCAGTTTTAGATGATGAAACAAAAAATAATCCAGAAGCAACACAGTTAAAAGGTAAAGTATTATTAGTTGAAGATATCATTATCAATCAAAAAGTCGCATTGGGTTTAATGGGGGGGTTTGATCTACAGATAGATGTTGCAAACAATGGCAATGAAGCCTTGAATAAGTTCACCAATAACTCGTACGACTTAATACTTATGGATTGTCAGATGCCTGTCATGGACGGATTCGAGGCCACCCGTATAATACGTAAAACCGACCAACAAATTCCTATAATCGCGGTAACTGCAAATGCATTATCTACCGATAGGGAAAAATGCGAACAAGCAGGTATGAGTGATTACCTTGCTAAACCGTTTAATCGTCAACAACTTATAGATATTTTATCTCGCTGGTTGGAGCCTTCTGCTGATAATAACCCTAAACAGGAATTTCAAGATAACGTTATGAACGATAATACTAAAAATATTACGCCTGAAACTTCGGCACAACCGCAACTAAACTTTAAAACGCTAAATAATATGAAGGCAGCGATAGGACCTGTTTTTGACCAGTTAATACCCACCTACATCGAGCAATCAGACGACATGATAAATAGTATGCTGGAGCTTCTTGAAAATGGAGATATGAATACTCTGGAAAGATACGCACACAGCATGAAATCTAGCAGCCTTAATGTGGGTGCTGAAATCATCTCTGGTTATGCATTAACTTTAGAAGATATGTGTAGAAATGAAAACGATAAGTCCGAATTAAAACAGCAGATAACCCTGGTTATTAATGCATATGAACAAGCCAAAACAGCCCTTTTGGATTTTCAGAATAAAGAAAATTAAAATGTCTTACAATAAATCATTAATGACAGTCGATAAAGGCAAAGCTCGAGAATGAAAATTAATACTATAATATTAGACAAAACTCCTGAGTTTAATTTTATAGAGGGGCTAACTGTCAGACGGCAATACAAAAAACCCGTGAGGACAGGGACAAAATGCGCGAGTGAACTTATTACTGAAACATGTATTATGTCTGTGCTGGATATTTAAATGACGAAAGCAATTGAGTTAACAGGGCCTGAGTTGGATATGCTTACCGAGATTTTTAATTTAGGCGTCACAAACGCAGCCTCTTCATTAAGCACTATGCTAAAACAGAAGACTACATTCTCTGTATCGCATATTGAGTTTACATCTGTGGCAGAATTTGCTAATGAACTGGGGTCAGAAAATACGATATGCAGTGTATCTGAAATGTTAAGTGGATCTTTTTCTGCCCAGTCAATGTTATTATTTTCGGAAAAAAACAGTCTGGAAATTGTTCGCCATTTAATTGGTCAATCTTTACCTGAAGAAACCGTAGAAGAATTACAACAGGAAGCTTTTTCAGAAATTGGTAATATTATACTGAATGCTTGTATAGGTTCTTTCGCTGAGTCTTTAAACTCTGAATTTGAAATTGGATTTGCGATATTTGAGTTATCAAATCCGCTGGATTTATTAAATGTCTCTGAGAATACAAATTATACAGCATTGTTTATGCGTATAAATCTCTTGCTAAGTTCAGACGAAATAACTGGGTATATGGCGTTTTTAATGGGTCCTAAATCTCTTCAGCAGTTAAAAGAAGTGATTTCTCAATTGTTAGCTAAACGATAAATATATTTCTATCTGATACTCACATAATACATGTAATATCTTCATTAGTTTTACACACTTATTTACTCATGGCTCTCCCACTCCCATTAGCTTTATAAGTATGCCATTATTACAGACTCCTGCCCTTAACATCACGGGCATGCTTCGCATCATAAATCTCTTATCAGATAATCTTTTCGATGATGACGATTCTGTTTTAATACTAGTCTATGTAATTGCAAAAGAATTAAGTATAAACCCAAATATTGATTTAATTCCTGATAATAATAAACCAGAATATCTTCATAACTTGATTATGTGAATTTTAACCTGTTAACCTGTTAAACTTTTAAAGTATTCTGGCTAGTTAAAAAAATTATAGCTGACAATACCAGCAGCTCACAAGCATCATCAGACTGTGGGATTTGATGTTGATTATTGCGATATTTACTTATATATAGAGTTGATAATTCCATACACCAGTTTTTCGGTTTTACGACTTTCATCATTCCCAGGATCAAATTCTGCTATTTCCAAACCTATAAATTTATCACCAAAATCAAGCTTTTCAAATGTCATTAATAAGTCGTTTACGCTCAAGCCTGTTTTTTCGCTTGTTACAACACCTGGCGCATCTTTCGGGTCAATTGCATCTAGATCAAGACTAATTGCAAAATAATCATAACAGCGAGATATAGTTTCAATAAGTTGAAAAAGAACTTTCTGAGTACCCCCATCTTTATCTATTCTTTGCGTATCAAAGACATTTACTTTTTTCTTACTTAGCAGGACCATTTCTTCAGCTTCATAACATCTCACACCGAAAAGATATAAATCTTGTCCATCTATATGTCTTGCTGATGGATAACATGACTGCAAGTCATGACCCGCCTCCCCTAGCAAAACTGAGATTGGCATACCATGCAAATTGCCTGAAGGTGATGACTCCATAGTATGTGCATCCATATGTGCATCAATCCAGATTAAGGCAAACGTTGAATCGGCAGGCAACTGGTTCATAACACCTGCCCATGTACCTATTGCACACGAATGATCACCGCCTAATATCAGGAAGGATTTCTTGTTTTCTATTTGTTGCCGGGAAAATTGATTAATGAGGCAGCTTTGCTTATTTAAAATATTAAGTGAGTTTTTGTTTTTGTTAGACACCTCAAGTAAAGGCTCCCACTTTAGTTCGCTATAACTTAATAAAGTCGAATAACCAGAAGCTTTCAATACAGCAGGCCCAGTAGCACAGGTGTTAGATGGTGCCCCCACACACGAAGCAACACCTAGAGTTGGAATAATCTTTTTAGCCATTATCTTTATAAACTCTATTTTTTAATTTTATTTTGTGACCGTAAATAATCCAGTTTTTCTTTAATTTTTATCTCTAATCCGCGTTCTACCGGGTGGTAAATTTCATGTTCACCTAACTCATCAGGAAAATACGTTTCTCCAGCCGCAAAACCATCGTTTTCATCATGTGCATATCTGTAATTTTTCCCATAACCCATGTCTTTCATTAAGTTTGTTGGTGTATTTCTAATATGCATTGGCACATCCATTGAGCCACTGTCTTTTGCCAATTGCATTGCTGATTTATAAGCCATATAAACCGCATTTGATTTTGGTGCACAAGCCAGATAACTCACAGCCTGAGCCAGAGCCAGCTCACCTTCCGGGCTACCTAATCGCTCATAGGTATGCCAGGCATTAAGGGATATTTCAAGGCCTCTCGGGTCTGCATTACCAATATCTTCTGAAGC
>JAPHRB010000039.1 GCA_026197015.1 Gammaproteobacteria bacterium
AGAGCTTCGTGAGCGTGTTAACGAAACACTAAAAAATAGTTAATGTTAACAATTAAGTGACTGATAACGCTTTTAATAAAGCAAATAACAATAGCTGATTTAACAAATGATTCGATTTATAAGTCTGCTAGTATCCCTACCCATAATTATACTGATTAGTGCATTTGCGTTTAATAATCCACAATTAGTCTTAATTGATCTATTTACGTCTACCGTTGAGCTACCATTAGCTGTCGCATTATTAATATCGCTACTCATAGGCGTAGTTATTGGCTTTGTATTTAATTTGCTTAGCTTATATACACAAAAGAAAAAGTACTTAAGGCTTAAGTATAAAAAAGAAACCTTGAATGGGTTATCTGAGGTTTTAGATAAAACCAAAAATGATAAATGAATAAATGACTAAATGAATAAATGACTGAATTTCTGGATATAAGTTTTTCATCCCAATGGACAATCTATCTATTACCTGTATTAGGCTTTTTACTAGGTATTTTTTTAGCTCGTCGTCGTTTTAAGAAACAGAAAAAACAACTGCGTTTTTCCAATGATTATTTTCAGGGCTTAAACTACTTATTAAATGACGAGCAGGACAAAGCGCTCGATATATTTATCAAGTTAGTTGAAACTGACTGGGAAACAATAGATACCAGTTTAGCCTTAGGTACAATTTTTAGACGTAATGGTGAAATAGATAAAGCCATAAAACTTCATCAAAACTTACTTGCCAGACCATCTTTGCCGGCAGAATATAAGGCTACAGTTTTAATCGCACTAGCTAAGGATTATTTACAGGCTGGCTGGTTAGATAGAGCGGAATCTTTATTTAAAGATGTTGTAGGTAACGCTGAATTTACCAGTGAAGCGCAAAAATGCTTAATGAGTATTTATGAGCAAGAGCAGGAATGGGAAAACGCAATCAATATTGCGCGTCGTTTTCAGAGCAGGGGGGCTAAATCATTATCGGCAACTACCGCACAATATTACTGTGAGTTAAGTTTACAGGTATTTAATCAAAATGATTTAAAAGAAGCCGAAGTACTAGCAACACAGGCATTAGCAGTTAATAAAAACTGTGTACGTGCATCTATATTACTTGCAGATATTGCGATAACACGTGGCCGTTATCAAAAGGCTATTCGTTTTTTACATCAGGTTGAAATACAGAATATTCAGTTATTCCCATTAGTGGTTGAAAAGCTGGTATTAAGTTATCGTAATACTTCGAATTTAAATAAAGCCTTAAGTTACTTAAGAAATCTGGATCAAAAATATCAGGAAGTATCACTTGTTCCAGTCATTACATCTTTAACAAGTGAAATATTTAGTGAAGAAGATGCTTTGCAGTATTTATCCGAAGCGGTATTAAGAAAACCATCACTTAATTCATTGAGTACCTTATTAAAGTTACAAACGACAGAAATAGATCAATTTGATAATTTAATATCCTCAGTCGTAGAAGCAATAACCTCAAAAAACAATGATTTCCAATGTGAACGTTGTGGATACTCAGCTAATACACATGTCTGGTTGTGTCCATCATGTCATGGCTGGAGTAGTATGATTCCTAAAGTTCACTAAAAAGCAGAAAAACAAAAGAGAATAAGCAGTATGTCAGGCCCTAAAATTATCGTAGCACTGGATTACCCTACGCAATCTGAAGCACTCAATTTAGTCGATCAGCTGGATTCTAAGTTATGTCGTTTAAAGATCGGTAAAGAAATGTTTACTCATCTAGGCCCTTGCTTTGTTGAAAAAATACAAAATAAGGGTTTTGATGTTTTTCTGGATTTAAAATACCATGATATACCTAATACCGTGGCAAAAGCGTGTGAAGCGGCTGCAGATTTAGGTGTATGGATGCTTAATGTACATGCTAGTGGTGGCCGCAGAATGATGGAGGCTGCCGCTAATGTTGTAGCAAATCATAAAAACAGACCTTTGTTAATTGGGGTTACAGTTTTAACCAGTATGTCACAACAGGACCTTAATGAATTAGGTATCACTAATACACCGGCAGAACAGGCATTAAAATTAGCAACACTTGCTCAAGCATCAGGGCTTGACGGTGTTGTCTGTTCTGCTCAGGAAGCCCCGTTAATGAGAAATAACCTGACAAAAGATTTTCTTCTTGTCTCACCTGGGATAAGGCCTGCAGGTAGCAAAGCAGACGACCAGAGACGTATCATGACGCCACTGGAGGCAATAAATGCGGGATCTAACTATCTTGTAATCGGCCGTCCTATTACTAAATCTGACAAGCCGTTAGATACTTTACGTACAATAAACTCAGAAATATCCTAGTTGCCTTTTAACGCTTTCATATATTAGTGTATGCGCTCCTATCCAATAATGGATTAAAACAAGGAGTCAACGTAATGAAAATAATGAAAGCGGTTGTTTTAAGCGTGATGATGTTTTGTGTAGTTCCGTTCTTTACCGGTGCGGCAATGGCTGGTCAGGTAAATATTAATAGTGCTGATGCACCCACCCTGGCAGCGGAGTTACAAGGTATAGGTGAAAAAAAAGCACTTGCGATAGTAGCTTATCGTGAACAAAATGGCCCGTTTGCTTTAATTGAGGATCTACAAAAAGTTAAAGGGATTAGTGCTAAAACCATAGAAAAAAATAAAGATAATTTAAATTTATGATTTAAGTTTAATATTATACTTTAGATTTTCTATAAAAATACTCCATGATAATATCGTGGAGTATTTTTTGTTCATTTACCTTATAATTAATTTAATCATTGGAGTATTAATGGAGATTGAATTTTGGCAACAACGCTGGGAGCTGGATCAAACTGCTTTTCATTTGCCGACAGTTAATCCACATTTAATTTCATTTCTAGAAAAATTTAACATCAGTCCTTCATCTCAGATATTTATACCTCTCTGTGGTAAAAGTTTAGATATTACCTGGCTTGCATCACATAATTATTCAGTCATTGGAATCGAGTGTAGTAACAAAGCCATAGTTAATTTTTTTCAGGAACAAAATATTGAATCTGAAACAAGAAATGATTCTAAATTTATATCTCATCAAGCTAAGAATATACAATTGTTACAAGGTGATTTTTTCGATCTTGATAAAACATTACTAAAAGATGTTTCACTTCTATATGATCGAGCATCTTTAATAGCCCTGCCATCTGATAAACGCAAACAATACGTAAACTTGTTAAACAGGATATTACCCGCTATTTCTCAGATTTTATTAATTACGCTGGAATATGATCAAAATATTATGTCAGGTCCACCATTTTCTGTGTCTAATAATGAAGTTAAAGCGTTATATCAGGATAAATATAATATTCAAATGCTCTATGAGGATGATGTGATAGAAGGGCATCAAAAGTTTAAAGAAAGAGGGCTTGGAAGTCTGCTTGAGCGAGTATATAAATTAAGCTTAAAAAAATAGAGTTTTTTAACGCTTCGTCATAATACGGAGACGATTAACTCAACTTGTGTTTAGTCATGTTTAGTCTACACACAGTATCACAGAAGGAACAGCTGAGGTATAATCAATAATACTATATGATGAGGAACCTCAAAAGACAGCTGGCCTGATTGAAGGTGATGCATTTTGCTGCGAAGCGCTTATATCAGGTAGTACCCGCTCTGAAACAGTGTTCATGAAAGTAGATAGTGTTTTATCTGTACTGGGTAAAGAATATTTTATAGAGATTATTAAAATCAATTGATTAAAACAGTCAATCAAACAATTGCAAAATCCATGTTAGATACGGATTATGTAACAATAGATGTTTGATATGCAGTAGAGTATTGTGATTCTCATATCCCTGAAGCTATTTTAATGCCATTATTCGAATTGAGAAATCGTATAGATGAGCTGGATAAATGCAAACGATATGTAGTGTATTGTCATGCGGGTAGTCATAATTCAGTAGCAATCCTGGTCCTGACACAAAACCAGTTTGATGTCCTTAGTCTCGAAGGTGGTACCAGGGATTGGGCGCATGAAATCAACTCCGTCGAGTAATAAACACATATTTTAAACATAAGATATAATATCTAAATCTTGATGGAAGAATAGTCGTTGAATACACTGGTTCTTCCTCTTTTGCTTTAATTAATATTAGTATCCCTATGAAAAATAGCTTTAATATTACTCTAAATGAAAAGATAATTTATTCTTATGCGGCCAAACCTGCACCAGCACGTCTACGTCGATATTTTGATGAAATTGATAATAAAATGTCTAAAGGTATTCAGTTAGGCGAGCATTACGAGAAGCAACCTTCTTTAATACAAAAGTTACAATATGTTTCATTAAGATTGTTTGATGCAATAGAAACAAAAGATGATAATTTAATAGAGCTATTATCAGCTTATTTAATGAGCCGAAATCCTGATTTAAAAAATATTTTAATCAGCGAAAATGATAATTTAATTAATCTTAAGTTAATATGAGTAAAAATATGAAAATAACTATTATTAGTGGAAGCCATAGAGAAAACTCTCAAAGTAGTAAAGTAGCCAGACATTATCAAAAAGTAATGTTAGATGGTATTTGTGATGAGGCGCCTATAATTGATCTAGCCAATAACCCTTTGCCTCTCTGGGATGAAGGTATCTGGAATGGTGATGATAAATGGACTGCATTACTAACGCCTTATCGTGAGTTGTTATCTAGCAGTGATGGTTTTGTTGTAATTACACCAGAATGGCATGGCCAGGTACCTGCCGGTTTAAAAAACTTTTTTCTCATATTTGGTAAAAATGAATTAGGCAATAAACCTGCAAAAATTGTTTCAGTTTCTTCGGCTGATGGTGGCGCTTATCCGGTTGCAGAGTTACGTATGAGTAGTTATAAAAATAGTCGTTTATGTTATATTCCAGAACAGATAATTATTCGAAATGTAGAAAATGTTTTGAATGATAATGCAGACGATAATGATGAATCAGCTGATGGTTATTTTAAAGAAAGAATTATATGGTCATTAAATATTCTTAAACAATATGTCATAGCATTAAAGCAGGTTCGTGAAAGTGGTGTGACTGAAACCGATAAATTTGGTAACGGAATGTAACTAATGCTCCGCTATACGACTATACCCGTTACCAGTTTTCAGCAAAATTGCTCATTACTCTGGTGTGATCAGACTAATGATGCGGTTTTTGTCGATCCTGGTGGTGATATTGAGTTACTACTTAAGACCGTTGAAAAAACAGGGGTTAATCTTAAAGAGATATGGTTAACACATGGTCACCTTGATCATGTTGGTGCAAGTGCCGAGTTAAAAAAACAGTTAAATTTACCAATAATTGGGCCGCATATCGAAGATGAGTTTTTAATTAATGCCTTACCCAGACAATGTGAAATGTTTGGCTTTTCGCCGGTTGAAGATTTTACCCCTGATCGATGGTTGAATGAAGGAGAGGTTCTAGAGGTTGGTAATGAATCGTTATCTGTTATTTACACGCCCGGCCATACACCTGGTCATATTGTATTAAAACATACTGGGCAAAAATTGTTATGGGTTGGTGATGTCTTATTCAGGCACTCAATTGGACGCACTGATTTTCCCCGTGGAGACCATCAGCAGTTATTGACTTCGATCAATAATAAACTCCTGACATTAGATGATGAATATCGCTTTATACCAGGCCATGGGCCTGAGTCTACAATCGGTGAAGAACGTTTACACAATCCATTCCTTGTATAAAATACGTATATTAATTGATACTTTTGGGGCGTTAAACGGCTAAAGTTACTTTGTTTTATGTGTATATTAAAAAAACTGACTACGAGCCAGTTTTTCATCATGTTATATTAACTGTTAATAATAAACTCAGGAATTCTTATGTCATCTGGTCCTCGTCAAATTATTACACCCTTCAGGCCAATTCCACTTGATGTGCCAGAAGGCATGGCTGCTAATGAATTTTTTAATAGCACTGAAAACCTTAATGACCTGATAAATAATAACGGTCTATTAGAAAATCCAGAAGGGCTCTTGCTCTATAGAAAGGCTTTGGGGCATTCAAATATATTTGACACGTCTATTATTTACAATACATCCAAATCAGTTTTAAACCCTCTTGGCCGACCTGTACGACGTACTCAGGTACCCAGTAATGTAAAACATGACTGGAACAGAATGAATCAAATCATTATTGAGTATATGATCGAGAAATTTCCTGATCCATCTGAACATCTTGTGTTGGCAGGTGAGGCCAGTTTAGATGCAACCTGGCCATTAACTTCTCCCGGTGTGCCCAGTATTCGGATGTTACATAATCATTTTATTGTTTTTGATCAGCAACAATTAAAAAAAGCAGAATCTGCAGACCCTGCAAATCCAAACTTAACTGATGGGGGGCAACATAGTCTCTTTCAATCATATATGAAAGATGTATACCGTGATTTTCTATCGCAACTCGATCTTGAAATTTTAAAACCTGTAAGTAGCAGTGAGTCTACATTGAAATTAACTGGCTATCCACAGGGTCTACCAAGTTGGAAAATACAGGGTGGGGTAGATGCACTTAAAGATATTCGTTTCTGGAAAGAGTATGATGAGGTTCTAAAAGGCTTTATTGATTTCTACCGTGCTTTCTTTTCGCAGGTCTCATCACGTAATTCCCCTGTACCCAAAAACGCATATTTTCCAGAACAAATTGAATCTGTATTATTGTTTAATAACGATTTTTTAGGTGCAGCTAAAAAAGTCAGAGAACAATGTATTCTCGACCCAAAATATTCAAATTCAATACGTTGGCAACCCGCGTTTAAGCAGCTAATTTATAGAAATGACCAAAATGATCTTATAGTAACTATAAGTCAAAATTCAATAGGTAATGCAATTACAGAGTTATTGGGTGTGGTTGTAAAGCGTGCGCCTGATGCAGAAGCATATGAAAAATCTGAACCTGAGTTACTAGAGAAGTTACTGGATGTAAGAAGTCGTTTAATTAAGGCTGATTTAGGCCAGGGAATAGCTACAGCCCATTGGGGTGATGCGTAGTGTAAAGAAAAAAGCACCCACAGTGTGGGTGCTTAATAAGCGCTGATACTCGTCCTTTTTTATATAATTTTTTATCTATGTAGCATTCTTTGAAATACTTGAAATTACCTGACTCAAAGCATGATCAAAAACTGAATGATCTTCTAGAAGCTGTGATTGATTGTTGAGTAGTTCATTAGTGAATTTAAGGGCATCTTTTTCAATAACCATTGTGCCTTTTCTATCAACAAAAACTAATCTAGCATTTTCAGGTGTTATTAACGAAAGTTTAAGTCTTCGAGGTGGCGTATCGTCGCCAGTGTAAATTTTGAACCAGACATCTGGTTTAACAAATGCAGGTAGCTCTGCAATAATTTCTTTAGATGTCTTGGCTTTTACTTCTATAGGGCTAGGCTTATCCTTACTTTTATCCGCATATATTGAGTCCTTCAATGATATTTCTTCAGCCTGTACTAACGCTTTCCCTTCAAAAAAATCAGAGTCGTTAATTGTTCTTTCATAATGTCTTTTAAG
>JAPHRB010000135.1 GCA_026197015.1 Gammaproteobacteria bacterium
GACCACCAACCCCCAATAACTCTGCGATAATCAAACCACAAAATTATTGGGAGTTGATGGCCAGGCGGTATACTTTCTGTTGCACTGGCCGTAGGATTTCTCCTCCCAGGCGTTACCTGGCACCCTGCCCTTTGGAGCCCGGACTTTCCTCTCTATGATAAAATCATACAGCGATTGCCCAGCCAACTTCGGCGCCAACTATAACATAAGTTAATAAATAATAATTGTTTGCTTATAGACTTAAGCTGACACTATTCAGCCATCATCTCATTTTTCGCATGCGCTTTCCTAATGCAATACTAATCGGATTATTTCTGGAGAGAAATGGCAGAGGCTTTCGCTTGCGTAGACCTAAATTTGACTGCAACGTTTGCAGGCCTCCATGATTTGATGAGTACTGCAAACCGGTCTTAATTACACTTAACGCCTCAAGACGGTTATTCAAAAAAATTTCAGCTCTTGCTAAATTCATGCATATATCTCCATCAAAGGGCATTTTCTGAACAGCATGACGACAAAAATCAATTGCTTCAGATTTGCCGCTTAATAGACATGAAAAACCATAATACGAATGATACTTGGAGAAAAGCCGGTGCTCACCTGAAACGGAGTGACAGGCACGTTGGAAAAAATTGCTCGCATCGTGAATCGAGCTTTGTTCTAATAATTCAATGCCTTTTACAAAATCATCACAGCATTCATTTAAATCCATATAAACCGCTTTAATATAAGACACAACAACCTCCTTGTTCCTGGTAATATCAAATCTGTATTAAACCACTACATATAAACCCTCAATTAAACTCAAAAAATAAACAGTCGGTATACACTAACTATTTATTTATAAACTCCAAAACATCAAATAAATTATTTTCTAAAAAACTTACCTAATTTATTATTTAACGCACTATTTCTTGGTAAAAAACTAATAGCTGCTTTTTTACGCATTCGTAACTCTGCACTCAATTCACGCATACCCGGATGCATATTGTCAACTTCCATTCCATGAATCAATGAATCAACGGTACGTTTGCGATCTTTAAAATGCCATTCAGACTTCGCCAGATTAAAAAAAACATCGCCATCATATAATTCATTACGAGCTACTTCACGACAAATTGCCACCCCACCACGATCACCTGCTAACGCCCGCACGTAACCACAAAAAGAAGCATATTTATTGTAATGAACATCTCTATAAGTAGTTTGCTCATAAGCCACCTCGAAACAGTGACGAGCCTGTGAAATCATTCCACGCTTTAGAAACTCAATACCATTAATAAAATCAGGACAACAAAGACTATAATCTTTGTAAGTAACATTTTGTATACTCATATCAACCTCCCTTTTAAGCGAGTCTACACCACCAACCACCTAACTAAATATGAAAAAGACATCTGAAAAAAAGCCACAGATGAAACACCTGTGGCCAACCACGCTAATACTCTTTATTTTTTCTAAAAATATATTTTTGTAATTACCTGACCACACTTAAACAGCGTCTGCATGCCTCAATAGTTTACCCAGCGCATGATTTAATGGATGAGTACGAGGTAAAAATGGTAATGGGCTACGCTGTCGAATCCCTAACTGCTCACGCATTTGACGTAAACCCGGGTGACGATTATCTATTTGTAGCCCCTTTTTCAGCGCTATAATTGCCGCTTTTCGATTTTCATAAAACCATTCAGCTCTTGCTAGATTTAAATACACATCTCCATCATGTAACTCGCCTTTAGCCGCGTGTCTACACATTTCTAACCCTGTTGCATCACCAGACAAAACACGTGCCAATCCACAATACGAACCATACTTATTATGATATACATCTGCTCTTCCAACAGACTCATAAGCCTGCTGAAAACGATTAACTGCTTTAGGCATTGCACGATCTTTCAGGTAAGAAACACCCTCAACAAATTCGTCGCAACATGCACTGAAATCTTCATATACTGCTTGTAATGGTGCCATCTGAAACTCCGTCTATAAATATCTAAATGTATCTGACCGGCAGATTTCCTGCTCAAATACGAGGCATTTTAACTTTTGTCATTTAGATGCTTTACAGTCCAGCGATTTTAGGCAACTTAAGTTTAACTTTACGTTCGTTTTTTACCATGGCTGTAAGCCTTGTTTGATTACATTGCATAGGTCGTACCCATTTTAATAATATGATTATAAACAATTGGTTACAAAAAACTAGAACAATAAGGCCGACTAAATACTGCTATGCATGTAAACTTATTCGACACAGTTATATAGTGTTTTTGGACTATTTTTTGACGATATAAATATCTAAATAAATATCAAATACTTAGACAACAAATAAAGTGAAAACAATCTCGACAAATATATCTTAACACTTAAACACTTTAACACTAATTACTTAAATATCAGCTACTTACCAGTCAACTCAAGTGCCAGCTTATACACCAGATTTTTCTTCTGCCCTGTGATTTTTGCTGCCATCTGACTTGCCTGTTTTACTGGTAATTCTTCCAGCAGCACCTTCAATACCAGACCCAGCTCAGCGGATTGTGGACTGACGTGTTGTTCAACACCCTCAACTACAAGCACAAACTCGCCTTTTTGCTGGTTTGAATCTGCCTGCATCCACTCCAGTAAGTCACCTATTTCAGCACTATGCACCGTTTCAAATAACTTCGTTATCTCTCTTGCCAGCACAACCCGTCTATTTTCACCAAAAATTTGCAGCATATCATTTACAGATGCGACGATTCGATGACTAGATTCATAAAATACCAGCGTTGCTGACTGATTCTCAAATTCGCGATAAAAATTTTGCCTGGCTCCCTGCTTATGCGGCGGAAACCCCGCAAACATAAAACGATCTGTTGCCAGCCCGGACACAGAAAGCGCTGCTATGGCAGCACATGCGCCGGGTATTGGGCTAACTTTTAGCGCTGATTCATGTGCCGCTTTTACCAGACGGTAACCCGGATCACTTAATAAAGGCGTACCCGCATCAGAAATCAGAGCGATATGCTCACCGGCAAGTAATCGCTGTATTAATTTAGGCGTCGCCTGCTCCTCATTATGCTCATGATAAGCCTGCATAGGTGTACCAATGTTATAATGTTGCATTAAATTTTTACTGTGCCGTGTATCCTCAGCAGCAATTAGATCAACTTGTTTTAATACCGAAATTGCACGCTCACCCATATCGGCACGATTACCTATTGGGGTAGCGATTACATAAAGTGTGCCCTGATTCATTGACAGTTGGGACTCCAAAACAGATACTCTCGTTTGCCATAATAACATCAGCTGACACACATTAGATAATGACAATATTCATTCGCACTACTTTACTCTTACTTATCGCCCTCAGCTTTTACGGGTGTGCGCCAAAAGACCGCATCATCAGCGATAAGCCATCTGACCAGATAGATCCTTCAGCTCTGGATGGAACTGAACCTCTCGATCCCACTGAAACAGCGGGCAAATATATGGAGCTGGCATCGCTTTCTACCGGGACTGATAGAAACAAACACTTGTTAAAAGCAGCAGAAATTCTTCTTCTTCAAAAACAGTTCGATCTGGCCGAACAACAACTTTCATCCTTAAACCTTGAATTGCTGGGACGAGAAGAGTCGATTGATTACAACCTGCTGCAAGCAGAGATTGAGCTAAGTCGAGGTGATGCCCGGTTTGCGCTAAAACTTCTGAATATTTCACAAATTTTATCAACAGGGAAGCAAGTTCGATTAATGCGCTTACGAGCAAGAGCCTTTCTGGATGCCGGTTACCCTTTAGAATCCGCTAAAACGCGTGTTCAAATGGATAAATTACTGACCGATCAATTTGATCAGGAACTTAACCATCAGGCAATATGGGAAGCACTTTCCCTGTTACCAAAGACAAGTTTGCAACAACTTAGCAGTGCACCCCTTAATGCTGATTTTCTTGGTTGGGTCGAATTAGCTAAAATAGCCAAACGTGGACAGGTCGACTGGCAACATCTACAGGATGGTATTTACTCGTGGCGCAAAGAGTACCCGGAACACCCTGCAGCAAAAATATTCATTAAAGAGTTTGGCGACAAACAAATCGAATTAATCGAACAACCTAAACATATAGCCATATTACTTCCCTTGAATGGTAAATACGCTCAGGTAGCTGCCGCAATTCGTGATGGAATCATGTCTTCCTACTATCAGCACCCGGACAAATCTTTTCAACCCCAAATTAGCTTTATAGACACCAGTGAAAATCAGGCCGCAATCTGGAATTACTATAAAAAAGCCTCTAATCAGGGAGCTGATTTTATAATAGGCCCGTTCCTTAAATCAGCTGTAGATATTCTTGCTCAAGCGGAAGATATCAGCATACCCACTCTAACCCTTAACTATGCCAGCACCCAGTTTAAAACTAGCGAAAAACTTTTTCAGTTTGGCCTGCTACCAGAAGATGAAGCCCGTCAATCAGCAGATATGGCATTTCGACAAGCACACACACACGCTGCCGTACTGGTTCCTGAAGGTCCATGGGGTGAACGTTTACGCAATGCCTTCCAGTTACGCTTTGAAGAGTTAGGCGGAACAGTGGTCAGCACACAAACTTATACTCCCAATAAAAACGACTTTAAAAAACCGATTCAAAACATGTTAAATATAAAGCAAAGTTATAGTCGGTATCGCAGTATCCAAAATGTTATGCGCACAAAAATGAAATTCACGCCCTACCGTCGTCAGGATGTGGGCATGATTTTTATGGCGGCCACACCTAAAGATGCCCGGCAACTAAAGCCTCAATTTAAATTTCACTATGCTGGTGAAATTCCAGTATATGCCACATCACATGCATTTACTGGACAACTTAACAAACAGGCTGATCGTGATATTGATGATCTAAACTTTTTAGATATGCCCTGGATACTTAATGCGCCAACAAAACCTAAACAGTCCCTTATCAATTACTGGCCAGAACAACAACGTTACACTCGTTTTTTTGCACTCGGTGTAGATGCATATAATTTAATTCCATTTCTGGGTCGTTTACAGGGTAAAAGTTATGAGCGTTTCTCTGGTCAAACGGGTAATCTGTACCTGGATCCTTTTAACCGCATACACAGAGAACTATTACCAGCTCAGTTTAAACGTGGTATACCGACGTTAATTGACATTAATACACAGCCGGTGAACTTAACTCTTGATAAAACTCAACCCATTCAGCAGCCGATCAACTAAAGGCAAAACCTGCGAAGATTTTGCCTTAAACTATTTAACAAAAAATGGTTTGAAACTGATCGAGAAAAATTTTAATAGCCGTTATGGTGAAATAGACTTAATAATGCAACATCAGAATGCCGTTGTCTTTATAGAAGTTCGTTACAGAAAGAATGAGGATTATGGCGGTGCGAAAGCCAGTGTAACACTCACTAAACAAAACAAAATACAAAAGACGGCTCTTTATTATATGCAAAAAAAAGGCCGTGAAATGAACGCACGTTTTGATGTAATTGCAATCAGCGGTGAATACAGCAATCTGACAATTGAATGGATTAAAAACGCATTTTAAACTAGATCACATCAATCTAAAAACATATAACTGATTAACTATGAATCTTATAGAAATTATTGAACACAACTTTGCTGAAAACATAGCGACAAAACAACGCACACTAGACAAAGCCAAAAATTCTATTGCTCTGGGCGCTCAACTTATGACTCACAGCCTCTTGTCTGGAGGTAAAATATTATCTTGTGGAAATGGTGGTTCAGCTGGTGAAGCCCAGCTATTTTCATCGAAAATGTTAAATCGTTTTCAAATGGAACGCCCTGGCCTTCCAGCCATTGCACTATCCACAGACACATCAATCCTCACCTCAATAGCAAACGACTATAATTATGATCAGATTTTTTCTCGTCAGGTTGCAGCTCTCGGCCAGGAAACAGATCTTTTATTAATTATCACTACCAGTGGTAATTCTGGAAATATTGTTAGTGCATTAGATATGGCTCACGAACGAAATATGAAAGTCATCGCCTTAACAGGGCAAAGTGGTGGCGAAGTCAGTTCACGACTAGCGCATGATGATGTAGAAATTCGGGTTGATTCCGACTCACCCATTCGAATCCAGGAAACACACTTACTTATTATTCATTGCCTGGGTGATCTTGTTGACTCGCAATTAATGGGCACCAACCCCAACCAACATTAAAATTAATAAGATATGAGTAAACCACTTCTAAATCAGTTACAAAAAATAGTATCTGCGAAAAATATTTTAACAAATTTTTCTGAGTGTCTGACTTATGGTTATGATAATAGCCGACGTCATGCACAACCACTGGCAGTTGTCTTGCCCCAGGCTGAAGATCAGGTTCAACAGATCATCTGCGCCTGTAATCAACACAAGACCCCTTTAATAGCTCGCGGGCGAGGAACAGGCACCACTGGTGCTACCGTCCCTATAAGTGGCGGCCTTATCATTTCATTTGAACGCATGAATAAAATCATAAATATGGATGCAGAAAATCGCTGTATAAATGTTCAACCTGGCGTCACTAATCTTGAAGTACAACAATGTGCCGCGGAACACGGTTTATTCTGGGCCCCAGACCCAACAAGTGCGGCCTTTTGTTCTGTCGGTGGCAACCTTGCATACAATTCAGCGGGCCCTCGCGCTGTAAAATACGGCACTTGTCGTGAAAACACATTAGGCCTACGCGCCATTACTGGTAATGGTGATATTATAAAATGTGGTACCTACACAACAAAAGGCGTTGTTGGTTATGACCTGACCCGACTTATTATTGGTTCAGAAGGAAATTTGGCCCTCATAACAGAAGCCACCCTTAAGCTGCTCCCACTACCGCCGGCTAAACATACATTAAAAGCAACTTATAAAAGTATAAATGCGGCTGCACGTGCCGTTTCAAATATTATGGCACAGGCCGTCACCCCCTGTGCTTTAGAATTTATGGATAAAAACGCATTGGATATGGTACGCGATTATTCGACAACACCATTACCAGAAAATGCAGCAGCCATGCTTATGATTGAAGTAGATGGTCATGCAGACACTATTCAAATTGAGTCCAAATCAGTTATTGCAGCTTGCAAAGTAGACGGACACATTGAAACACAACTTGCAGAAACAAAAGCAGAAGCCACTGCTCTGTGGAAAACACGTAAGGCTCTTTCGCCCTCGTTAAGAAAGATTGCACCTAAAAAAATAAATGAAGATGTAGTTGTACCCGTTTCCAATATACCTGCCCTGATTAACGGGCTTGATGAACTAAGTAAAACTCACAATATAAAAATTGTAAATTTTGGCCATGCAGGTAATGGCAACATTCATGTTAATTTACTCGTTAACCCGGACAATGAAACAGAGATGAAAGCTGCCGCACTATGCCTTAATGAAGTTTTTGATCTGGTGTTAAGCTTAAATGGAAGCTTATCTGGAGAACATGGAGTTGGACTTGAAAAGCGTGATTATATTTCTAAAGAATTAGGCTCTAACGAAATCAGTTTGATGCACCAGATTAAACACGTGTTTGATAAAAACAATATATTGAATCCTGGGAAGACCTTACCTGATTTATAAAACACTGCCAAAGAACCGGCTGCACAGAAAAAATTATTAACTTGTTCCCACGCTTTTGCGTGGGAACGATATGAACAACAGATTTTCATGAACTGAGAGAAATCTCACTGTTCATGCACATCGCCATCGATGACAGAGCTTCTTTCCCTCTCTGCCCCCCCCTATTTTGATACCCTCAAGAGTTTTGCGGAGTCAACTCACTATGTTATCAGCTCATAGCGGTATAGGTTAAGGGGAGAGGACACCAATAAACGTCGACCTTTCCCCGAGTTTGATGAACCATACGATTGTTTTTTCCAACAGTCCCTTGCAATCCCGTCTATCCGAGCAATCTTCACATATTAACTTGCTCCTAAACTTCTTAACACTAAATGCCAGACTAGCTAATAATTATATAAATTTATATTATTATCATTCATTTTTTACACCATTCTGGGGGAGGAACTGTATGCACAGTCTAATATACAAACATAAAACCCATAATGCGACAGAATGTCGCAGATGAAAAATATGATATATAAAGTAAAATATCATATCGTTATTAACAAAAAATAGCTAAACTGCTGTTAATCGGGAATATCACTGTGCTTTATATATCATTTATATTTTTCTGTTTAACTAATAAATTAAAATAACATTCAGGCATAGATTGATTTTACTATGATTCAACTCTCTCAATTTTTTGAACATAAAAACACTCAGGCACATAATTTGTATCGCCTTTTTATGTTACGTAATTTTTTAATTACTACTGCATTTTTATTTATTATTTACGCATCATTCAATGAAATTGCTTTACCGATATTTTCGATATCTGTCATCTTAAGCACATTATTATTGATTAATATAATTACCGGGTGGTGGTTATATCGTAAAAAACCAATAACAGATAACGCTCTCACAATACAACTAATAATTGATGTAGCAGCCTTTACCGGTGTTCTTTATTTTACTGGTGGTGCAAGTAATCCATTTGGCTGGTTTTATCTGGTTCCTATATTTATTGCTGCTACATTGCTTCCTGGTAAAACAATATGGCTTATCACCGGCTTAAGCATGCTTGGTTACACCTCACTAATGTTTTTCTATAAACCCATCATAGATAACTCACCTCATGCTATGCACATGCCACAGAACTCGGGTTTTCATGAACACATTATTGGGATGTGGTTAGGTTATATGGTAACTGCTTTTCTGGTTGCTTATGTGGTTGCACGCATGGCTAATAGCTTACGTGATAGAGACCATGATCTTGCTCTGGCACGAGAAAATGCATTAAGAGACGAACGTCTGGTTGCACTGGGTACTCTAGCAGCAGGCACAGCACATGAACTGGGTACACCTCTATCGACTATTGCCATTATCGTAAAAGAAATGCAGGACATGAAAGAATTAGAATCGTCTAATCAGTATTTGAAAATAATTCGTGAACAGGTCGATCGCTGTAAATCTGCATTAACTACGCTTTCTCAATCTGCTGGTGAAGAACTCATAACCGGCGGTAAGATGCTAACTGTTCAAGAATATATTTTAGAGATAATTCAACAATGGCAACTTCAACGACCTTCCACTAAACTCGAACTGACCAGCGATTTAAACAACATTAAAGCTCAAATTCTAGCTGAACAAACCATGACACAAGCGCTTATTAATATTCTCAATAATGCTGCTGATGCATCACCAGATCGAATTATACTTACTGTAGAGCAACGGGAAGAGCAAATCACAATCACTATTATGGATAATGGAGCGGGGCTTGACTCAATGATACAGACACATGCAGGCAAAAAAACCTATACAAGTAAAGATCAGGGGCTGGGGTTAGGTTTATTTCTTGCTTACGCCTCCATTGAGCGTCTTGGTGGAAAAATCTATCTTTCCAACAGGCAACAGGGTGGCGCTAGTGTAAAAGTAATATTACCTCTAACTCAAAGTAATACTGAAGCCCGTAATGACCACTGATAAACTCAACACCAATATAGATATACTCATAGTCGATGATGATGAAACTTTTTGTCTTGTTTTATATAACGCCATTGAACGACGTGGTTACAGCGCTGTAACGGCAACGAATTCAGCTGAAGCTATAAAATTAGCACAATTGCATAAACCTGCATATGCGGTTGTTGACTTAAGAATTGGTGAAGAGTCGGGTTTGTTACTTGTAGAGAGTCTAGTTGAAATAAATCCACATATAAACATCGTAATGTTAACCGGTTACGCCAGTATTGCTACTGCTGTACAGGCAATTAAACTCGGAGCTAAACAATACCTGACCAAACCAGCTGATGCCGATGAAATAATTTCCAGCTTAAATAATGATTCTGTCAATGAATCTGTTACTCCTGCAGAACATCCCTTGTCACCAAAACGGCTTGAATGGGAGCACCTGCAAAAAGTATTACTGGATAATAATGGAAACGTCTCAGCTACCGCCAGGGCATTAGGAATGCACAGAAGAACATTACAAAGAAAACTACAGAAACGCCCGGTTAAAGAATAAAAACTATTTAACCACTCTTAAGGAAGGTTTAGGTTTGTCGTCAGGTGGTGTTGAGCCGTCCGGCGGTGTGGTTGAACCAGGTTCCTCATTAAACATCATGCCCTGGCCATTTTCCCTGGCATATATAGCCAATACAGCTTCTGTTGGCACTAAGAGATTAATTGATTTACCACTAAAGCGCGCACTAAAACTAATCGCATCATCACCAAGTGTTAAACCCTGTACAGCCATTGGCGCAATATTTAGAACAATTTTATTGTCCTGAATATGCTGCTCAGGAACATCCACACCATCAACTAGTGCATCAACTAATACATAGGGTGTTACACCATTATCTACAATCCATTGATACAGCGATCTTATTAGATAAGGACGACTGGATGTCATTTTCTCCATCATTTTTACTCTGAAATAATAATACTAGAGACGCATTTCTCGTTCAGCCTCAGACAGACTTATCTGAAATGCTTCACGCTCGAATATACGCTCTGCATAATCGGTAACTGATTTAGCCTCTTCAGGAAGCTCAATACCCATTACAGGCAAACGCCATAATAAAGGCGCTATTGTCACATCAACAAGACTATAATCTTCACTTAGAAAAAATGGCAATACTTTAAACAGTTCATTCGATGAAATAATGCTTTCACGTAACATCTTACGTGCTTTAGCAGCCGTTTTTTCACCTTTTGTCAAAATATCATTCATCAATGGAAACCAGTCTTTTTCAACACGGTGTAAAGCTAAACGCGTTTTTGCGCGAGAAACCGGGTCAACCGGCATCAATGGTGGATGCGGAAAACGCTCATCTAAATACTCAACAATAACACGCGAATCATAAAGCACCAGATCACGATCTATTAATGTTGGTACTGTGTTGTATGGATTTAGTTCTGATAAATCTTCTGGCGGATTATTTATATCAACATCTATTGCTTCAAAAGTAATGTCTTTCTCCGCTAAAACGATACGCGCAAGATGACAGTAAGGACAAGATGGTGATGTAAACAGATTCATAACCGATCTGCGATTGGCGAGTGTATTAGACGCCATAATTTTAAACCTCGATAAAAAACTTATAAGTCAGAAGTCAGAAGTCGCAAGCCCAAGTAAAAAGCAAAAGTGGCAATACTGCCCCGCTTTAAACTTATGACTTACGACTTACGATTTACGACTATTTTTTAGTGAACGTCTTTCCAGTATTCTTTCTTCAGCATGTAAGCAACAATAGCGAAGATGAACAGGAAGATAAGTACCTTGATACCAAGACTCTTACGCTCTAGCTGCATTGGTTCACCCATGTAAACCATGAAGTTAACCAGATCGCCAACATAAGCATCATATTCTTCAACTGACATAGTACCAGCCTGTACTATTTCCATCTTCTCAAATATATGCTTATCGTTGCCGTCTTCACCTTTTTCTGTCTTGAAAATAGCTTTTTGTAAACCCTGCTTTTCCCATAACACGTGAGGCATACCAACATCAGCAAACGCCAGATTATTCATGCCTGTAGGGCGTGAATCATCTAGATAGAAAGTACGTAAATAGGTATATAACCAGTCAGCACCTCTAGCACGAGCAGTTACCGTTAAACCGGGAATTTTTATGCCAAAAGCAACACTGGAATAATCATTGTTCATCGCAACTTTCATTAACTCACCTGCTTTGGTTTTTTCACCATCCGCGCCACGTGTGTTAATTAATTTTTCAGTTACTTCAAGATCAGTCCAGCCAAGGTCGCGACCAATGCGATTATAACGCATGTAGTCGGCAGCATGACAGCTTAAGCAATTATCTGCAAAAGCCTGTGCGCCACGTTTCAATGACTCTGTATCGGTTAGGTCACCTGGCGCTTTATCCAGATGAAGATTGCCGCCAGCTGCCATAACTAAGCTTGAAAAGCCCAATACTATTGAAAGCAGGATTACACTTAGTAAATTTCTCATTTCGTGATCCTCTCTGGTACAGGTTTCGTTTTTTCGTTCTTAGATGTGAAGTACAGCGCAATAAAGAAGCCAAAGTAGATAGCACTAAATATTTGTGCCAGCATAGTTAATACAGGTGTCGCAGGCTGCATACCTAACCAGCCTAATGCGATAAATGAAATCACAAATAAAACCAGTAATACTTTAAAGCTAGCACCACGGTATCGAATAGATTTCACTTTACACTGATCAATCCAGGGCAACAGGAATAACACGACGATTGATAGTCCCATAAATATAACGCCTGTTAACTTATGAGGTACCGCTCGTAAAATTGCGTAGAACGGTGTGAAATACCAAACCGGTGCAATATGCGCAGGTGTTTTCAATGGATCAGAAGGAATAAAGTTAGCGTGCTCTAATAAGTAACCGCCACCTTCCGGTGCAAAGAAAAGAACCAGACTAAAGAACATCAAAAACACAATGACGCCCACTATATCTTTAACAGAATAGTAAGGATGGAACGGGATACCGTCTAAAGGAATACCATTTTCATCTTTATGTTTCTTAATTTCTACACCTTCAGGATTATTTGAACCCACTTCATGCAATGCAATGATGTGCGCCACAACCAGACCTAACAAGACGATTGGTAATGCGATAACGTGTAATGCAAAGAAACGATTTAACGTAGCATCGGATATAACGAAGTCACCACGAATCCACAGCGTTAATGGCTCACCAATAATAGGTAAGGCACCAAACAATGAAATAATTACCTGCGCACCCCAGAAAGACATCTGACCCCAGGGTAACAGGTAACCCATGAATGCTTCAGCCATCAATGCAAGGTAGATGAACATACCGAAAAGCCACACTAATTCACGAGGTTTCTTAAATGAGCCGTACATCAAACCACGGAACATATGTAAGTAAACCACAACGAAGAAGGCCGTTGCACCCGTAGAGTGGATGTAACGAATTAACCAGCCGTAAGGTACATCACGCATGATGTATTCTACAGAAGCAAACGCCATAGCGCCGTCTGGCTTGTAATGCATTGTTAGAAAAATACCCGATACAATCTGGATAACTAATACTAATAATGCAAGTGAACCGAAAAAGTACCAAAAGTTAAAGTTTTTTGGTGCATAGTATTCAGCAAGATGCTCATTCCACATTTTTGTGGCCGGGAAGCGATCATCAACCCAGGTCATTAAACTTTTAAACATTATGCCGCTCCCCCATCTTCACCAATCAGAATTGTACGCTCACTCTTGTAGAAGTGAGGCGGTATTTCAAGATTAAGTGGAGCCGGCACGCCTGAATAAACACGACCTGCCAGATCAAATTTAGAACCGTGACATGGGCAGAAGAAACCGCCTTTCCAGTCAGCACCACCTAAATCAGCCGCGCCCATTTCAGGACGGTAAGTTGGAGAACAACCCAGGTGAGTACAAATTCCAACCATAACAGCAACATTAGCTTTAATTGAACGTGTTGCATTCTGAGCATAAGTTGGCTGCTGATCATTCTCAGATGCAGGGTCTCGAAGCGCATCATCTAATGTAGGCAGGTCACTCAAGTTTTGCTCGGTACGTTTGATTATCCATACTGGCTTACCACGCCA
>JAPHRB010000028.1 GCA_026197015.1 Gammaproteobacteria bacterium
CCTAACCCTGGCTGGCTGGATTTTGTAGTCACAGCAAAAGCACGCAGCAATATTCGCAATTACTTAAAAAGCATTCGTTCAGAAGATGCGGTGGCCCAGGGTCGTCGATTGTTGTCGCGGATATTGCTAGAAAAAAATATTACTTTAGAGGAAATGCCACAGGAGAGTTATCAATCTTTACTTGATGAATACGGCTTCACATCCTTAAACCAGTTGCTTGAAGATATTGGTATGGGTAATCGACCTGCAGGGCTAGTTGCAAGAGGTCTGTTCCCGGATAATATAGATGAGTCAAACAACGAGTCTGAACAATTGTCAGGTCGTGTTCCGCTGGCTATTCAGGGAACAGAGGGCATGGTTGTTTCTTATGGCAAGTGTTGTTATCCAATACCAGGTGATCAAATTGTTGGTAAGTTAAGTAAGGGGAGAGGGCTTGTAATACACCAGATTAGTTGTAAGAACATAGTCAATGAACGTTTACAAAGCGAGAACATGATTGATGTTAAGTGGGCGGCTGATCCAAGTGGCGAATATCAATGCCAGCTAAATTTACATGTTCAAAATGAACGCGGTGTCCTGGCGCGATTAGCAACTATTATTTCTGATGAATCAGCGAATATAGAGCACGTTGAAGTAGAAGATAAAGACGGTTTATCAACCAATATTTACTTTCTTATTTCCGTTACCGGACGCAATCATCTGGCAAAAATTTTACGTCGTTTAAGGCGTGTTAATTCTGTGATGAGAATTATTCGAGTGCAATAAGTATAATAATATTTGAGAAAAATAAACGATGAAAAAAGAAATAATTTCTACTGATAAAGCGCCGCAGGCAATAGGTACCTATTCACAGGCAGTGAAAGTAAATAATACGGTGTATGTGTCAGGCCAAATACCTTTGATACCTGAAACAATGGAAGTTTTAGAAGGCTCTGTTGAAGAGCAAATACATCTTGTATTTAAAAATTTACAGGCAATTATTAACGCCGCAGGCGGCACATTTGAAAATGTAGTTAAATTAAATATATTTCTAACTGACTTAAGTAATTTTCCAACGGTTAATCAGGTTATGGCACAGTATTTTTCAGAACCATATCCAGCACGTGCAGCTATAGGTGTTAAGGAGTTACCAAAATCTGTAGCAGTAGAAATGGACGCCGTTTTAGAATTGTAACGGTAGCTTTCAGATAAAAGCTAATCACAATTAAATTGGCTCGTCATAGGCATGCCTAACTTTGGAAAAACCACTTACACATTCTAGTAGTCTGATTAAACTTAAAGGCGTTGGCCCAAAAGTTCAGGAAAAGTTAAGCAAGCTTGGATTAAATAACATTCAGGATGTTCTATTTCACCTTCCCTACAGGTATGAAGATAGAACACAGGTCATACCTGTTGCTGCGTTACGACACGGCCAGTCATGTCTTATTGAAGTCACTGTGGATTATGCAAGCATTGCTTTTAGCCGTAAAGGTAAAAGCAGGCGCATGTTGCTGGTTCAAGTCAGTGATGCTACAGGCAGTTTGCTATTGCGTTTTTTTTACTTTAATAAACAACAACAGGAAAAGCTGGTTGAAGGAGTGAAATTAAGATGCTTCGGTGATGTGCGTTATGGGGCTTCATCTCTTGAAATAGTACACCCTGAATACACCATATTAAATGATATAAATAACGCACAGATGGAAAACTCTCTGACGCCTGTTTATCATACAACTGATGGTGTAAGTCAAATTCTTTTGAGACGCCTTTCTGAACAGTGCCTTAAATTATTAAATAACAAATCTTTACTACCTGATTATCTAAGCGAAAGTTTGCTTAAGTTAGATGACTATTACTCTCTTGAAGATGCATTGAAATATGTTCACCGGCCTCCCACAGGCGCTAATGTAAATCAGTTATTGGCGGCACAACACGCGTCGCAATTGCGCTTGATTTTTGAAGAATTAATTGCCCAGCATTTAAGTTTGCAGGTGTTAAGAGAAAAAAACAGAAGCAGATCAGCATCGAAATTACAAAGTGATAATCACTTGTTATTTAAGTTTATAAAATCATTGCCATTTGAATTAACTATCGCCCAGCAGAAGGTTAATCAGCAAATTTTACAGGATATGGAGTCAGGAATACCCATGATGCGTCTGGTGCAGGGTGATGTCGGATCGGGTAAAACGGTAGTCGCAGCACTGGCCTGTTTGAAGGCGATAGAGTCTGGGTGGCAGGCTGCAATAATGGCTCCAACAGAAATTTTAGCAGAGCAGCATTTTAAAAATTTCACAACCTGGTTCGAGCCATTAGGAATAAAGGTTGTCTGGTTATCAGGACAGGTAAAAGGTAAAAAAAGAAATCAGGTCCTGTCGCAGATAGTTTCAGGAGAAGCGCAGGTGACTGTGGGTACGCATGCATTGTTCCAGAATGATGTGGAGTATAAATGCCTGGCATTAGCAGTAACAGATGAGCAGCATCGCTTTGGTGTGCAGCAACGAATGACATTAGCAAAAAAAGCGAAAGTCATGATTGAAAACGAATCAGATACATTGGCCCATCAATTAATCATGACGGCAACCCCCATTCCACGCAGTTTAGCAATGACTGCTTATGCAGATCTTGATTATTCAGTAATAGATGAGTTGCCTCCAGGTCGAAAACCAATAACGACTGTAGTAATACAACAGGAAAGGCGAGAAGAGATTTTACAACGAATACATAAAGCCTGTGCTGAAGGTAAGCAGGCATATTGGGTGTGTACGCTTGTAGAAGAATCTGAAACTTTGCAGTGTCAGGCTGCACAGGATACGGCGGAGACATTGCAAAAAGTGCTGCCAGATATCAGAGTCGGGTTGATACATGGTAGATTGAAATCTGAAGAAAAAGAAAAATTAATGCATGATTTCAAAAATGGCGTAACTCAGCTGTTAGTGGCGACAACGGTAATTGAGGTGGGGGTTGATGTTCCTAATGCCAGCTTAATGATTATTGAAAATTCAGAACGTTTAGGTTTGTCACAATTACACCAGTTAAGAGGCAGAGTAGGCCGGGGAGAGCAGGCAAGTCATTGTGTGTTGATGTTTAAAAGCCCGTTAAGTGAACACGCAAAAGAAAGATTAGCTACTATGCGAAAAACCAATAGTGGATTTGAAATTTCAAGAAAAGACTTGCAGTTACGTGGGCCGGGTGAAGTGCTGGGAACTCGTCAAACAGGCTTATTACAATTGAGAATTGCAGATATTGTGCGTGATGAGTACATGTTGGATGATGTGAAAGTTGCATCAGCAAAAATAATCTCGGAATCACCTGAAAAGGTAAAAGCATTGATTGATCGTTGGGTTGGTGTTGCTCAGCAATATGTAAATATTGGTTAACTGTTTAAGTTAAATTTGAGATTGCATATTAGAAATCTGCAAAGCTATGGTTATCAGGTTGTCGCTTATATTCTACATTTTTAAAAATATCTTACTTATAGTAGCTATTAGACCTTTACTCGTCTATTTTTAATAGATGTTTGTAAATAATTATATGATTTTCAGGAAGCGTAAATGCCAGGAAGTATAAATAAAGACAATTTATTCGATAAAACTAAAAATCGAGATAAGATCTGGCGCGAACAAATCAGATTAGTTGAGAAAAATGCTGTTCTTAGTAATATCGTAAGTCAGGTATTGGCAATATTACTGGCTATTGTCTTATGGCGTGACATATCACATAGTTTAATTATCGTCTGGCTCGTATACATGACTCTGACGACTCTAGTCAGAGTTGTAATGTCATATTTTCAGAAAGATAACGCTTTGATTTATGATATTTTTGGAAAATGGTATCTTATTGCCATTTTACTGACTGCATTTGGCTGGGGTATGGCAGGATACCTGTTATTTCCTGTTGACTCTTCATACCAGTTAATTATGGGTTTTGTAGTCGCCGGCATTGCTTCAGGTAGTGTGTCAGTAATGTCGCCCATATTAAGGCTTTATTATCTTTATCTTTTTATGGTTATTTTTCCAATAACCATTCGATTTGCCGTTATGGGCGATGAGTACTTAATACTATCATTGACGACTATTTTTTATATGCTGGTAATGGCAAGTATTGGTTCGCGAATAAACCAAAGTGTCTTAACTTCATTAGAGGTACGCTTTCACAATGAGTCGTTAATTAAATTCATGAGTCAGGCACGTAATGAATCAGAGGATTTAAATGAAGAATTGTCAACAGAAATTGAACAAAGAAAGCGAATAGAGAAAGAATTACAAAAAGCCAAAGAAGCGGCAGAGGCAGCAAGTAAAACAAAAAGTGAATTTCTTGCAAATATGAGTCATGAGATTCGTACGCCAATGAATGGGATTTTAGGCACTTTGCAATTGCTACAAGGGTCAAAGTTAACAGAAAGCCAGCTGGAATATGTAGCTATAGCATATAACTCCGGTGAGGCTTTGCTTTCATTGTTAAATGATATTCTTGATTTTTCAAAAATTGAAGCTGGTAAACTAAAGTTAGAATATATAGCATTTGATTTACGAAATTTAATTAAAGAACTAACAATATTGCTTAAACAAAAAGCAGATGAGCGAAATGTAGAACTTTTAACAGATATTGATGCGGATATTCCTTTAATAATTAAGGGGGACTCAGTGAGAATCCGGCAGGTGCTCGCCAACCTTCTAACAAATGCAATTAAGTTTACTGAGCAGGGAACGGTAACGATAAAAGTTATCGTTCTTGAGAAAACTGAAAAGTCAGTTCGACTAAGACTTGAAATTAATGATACAGGTATAGGTATCGCAGAAGACTCGCAACGTAAATTATTTAATTCTTTTACACAGGCTGATGGATCTACAACTCGAAAATATGGTGGAACAGGACTTGGCCTGGCAATTGTCAGGCAATTGGTTACTATGATGCGCGGCAGACTAGGTGTAAATAGTGAAGAAAATAAGGGTTCAAGTTTCTGGGTGGAAATAACATTTGAAATACCATCGGATATAGAAATTGAGAATCCACAACATAATGTTGCCGAAGTGACCGAAATCCTGGAAGGCAAGGCTTTACTGGTTGAAGATAATCCGGTTAATCAAATCATAGCCAGGAAAATGTTAGAAAAGGTAGGTTTGACATTTGAAGTTGTTAACAATGGTGAAGAGGCGATTAATCGCTTAAAATCGCAGCATGACTTTGATCTGGTATTAATGGATTGCCAGATGCCTGTAATGGACGGTTATGAAGCGACGACAGTTTTGCGCGACTTAGAAAATGAAACCGGGTTAAGCCGTCTACCGGTTATTGCAATGACCGCAAATGCAATGGAAGGCGATAAGGATAAGTGTTTGGCTGCAGGTATGGATGACTATGTATCAAAACCGGTGAATCTAAAAGCACTTAAAGAAACACTGGCAAAGTGGCTATAAATTTCTGGTGGTGTAAAATCAAAAAATCTAAAATTATTAATTGAAATTAAATGTCAGGTCATCATACCCGTTTACCCTGGTGTACTCAGAAACGCTGTATCACCAAAAATCTTAGTGCAAATATTAAAGACTGGCTGTTTGATGCGGGGTCATTAACCGCTCGTTTAATTAATAATTGTGATGAAGTGTTTTCAGTTAAGGTTTTATCTGTAAAGAGTACAACACCTACGCCGGATGAAATTAAGGCGCTTAAATTAAAACCTAGAAGCCAGGCGATAATACGTGAAGTTTTATTGCTCTGTGGTAGCCAGCCTGTAGTTTATGCGCGCACAATAATACCGCTCTCCAGTATGCGAGGGCCATTACGAGGTATTGTGAAACTTGGTAATAAGTCTCTGGGAGAGGTGTTGTTTGCGGATAAAAAAATGCAACGAAAACCAATGGAAATTACTTCGCTGTTAGCCTCGCATAAATACCATAGCTGGACTGGCTACCCAAAAAAAGAAGCAATTTGGGGGCGTCGTTCTGTCTTTATATTAAAAAATGAAGAGATTCTGGTGAGTGAGTTCTTTTTGCCAAACTTATTTGATTAAGTCTTCAAGTTTTGCGATTTTTTTAAATTTAAGCCGGTTGGCTTAACACAATTCAGATAACCACAGTTATTCCCCTCATGTAACTGGGTAACTGCCTTACGTTTAGCTGATGTCAAGGTTTGACTAAGCCAAGGCGTAAGGCTTCAAGAGTGGCTTGAGCACGATTTGATACATTTAACTTTCCGTAAATGCTCTTTAAGTGGCTGGCAACGGTGTTAGACGTTATGCCGAGTATTTCGGCTGCTTCATTTCGGCTTAAGCCTTTTGCAATAGCACTAAGTATTTCTTTTTCACGGCTAGATAAATCCTGCTTGTCTGAAGGTTGTATGTCACTGTGAAAGTGATTAATCATTTTCCGAGCAATAGCAGGTGAGATTGGCGGTTCACCTTTAATAATGCCTTGCAGGTTTTGTATAAATTCATCTGTGGTTTGTTCTTTTAATAAATAACCTTGCGCACCAGCTTCAAGTGCGGGAAAAAGATAATTGTCATCATCAAAAATAGTTGCCACAACACAATATGTATCAGGCGATTTATGCGTAATTTCACTGATAATTTCTACACCATTTCCATCAGGTAAATTTAAGTCTATTAATGCAAGATCCAGCTTATTCTCATTAATGATTTTTCTCGCTTGTGCCAGACTAGACGCTTCAAAGAGTTCTACTTCGACAAAGGCCTGTCGAATGATGCCTGTTAACCATTCGCGTGTTTCTGGATGATCTTCTAAAATGAGTACGTTTTGCATATTAATGAACCTAAGTTAGCCAATAGACTGTTTAATAAGTTAGTTTAGTTTTTATAAATAAAATTTTTGTTAACTAAGTACCAGATTGTTATTTAGGGCTCTCAGTATTATCAGATATCAAAAAATTAATTCTTACGCAGCTGCCTCTGTTTTCACCTGTTTTCGGGTCATTGAGGTTAAACCAGCTTGCGCTTCCATTTAGTTCCTGGGCTCTTGTTTTTATGTTGTTAAGACCTTTGCCAGGTATACAGTTTTGTAGATCAAAACCTTGTCCATTATCACTCACTTCAACAGATATTTGCTGATCATCCAGTTTTATAATAATTTCCATGAACTGTGCATTAGCATGTCTAATAATATTAGTTGTTATTTCATGTAACATGCGGTTTAAATTTATATGTTGTCTTGGTGTGAAACTCAAGCCTTGTAAATTATCACTCTGATGCCATATCAACTGCATACCAATAGAATTTAGGCGCACCTGTATTTCTGATCTTACATCAGTTATAGCATCTAGTATCGACGCTGTTGACTTATTGTCAAGTGTATAAATTGAATTTCTCAAGGATTTGAGAATGCTTCGTGATAATGCAATCGTCTGCTCATCTTTCACAGAGTGAATAAGGGTCAGCATGCGTGCTGCAACATCATCATGCAGGTCCCGTGCGATACGTTGACGTTCTTCTGATGCGCCTTTCTCAAACGCTTCTTCAATAGTAATAAACTGTTTGGTGAGTTTTAGTAATGAGTTAGCGAGATCTATATCATCATTATTGAAACGGGTATTAGAGTTGGAGCTATTAAGTATATATCCATGTTCGAGTAAGATCGACGGGACTTCCAGCACATTATGCTGATCATTAATAAGACATTTTGAAATGGGAATTGAGGTCGGAGTAAGCGTGCAGTCAGAAAAAAAACGTTGGAGTATAGATCGCCATCGGTTATCGATAGGCGTGCCACTACTGGAAAATTCTTCGATTAAAAAAGGTAAATTTTTTTCCAGACTCTTATGCACAGAGAGGTAACCTGTTAATTATGTAACCTTAATATTAAATCTGCATCAGTGTTTAATTATACTCGACCCATTGCAGAGAAACTTTTTATGAACGGAGATGACATAGTGGGATTTTTTATCATCGATTTATAATCGCCTTCAACAAATTTTAGTTTTCCAGTGGTATAGGCCAGACCTAAACCAGTTGATCCCACCTCTCGATTTATCCATTCTTTCCAGTGGCCTTCCTTCGCGCGTAAATCCCAGTTTAGTTTCTGGTTTTTATAATTCCCCGCCTCAATAACATAACCATCTTTTATAACAATGCAGGCGCGAGGTTTATCTTCATCAGGGAACCCATATCCTATAATTGAAGAAAAACATATTTCACTAAGGGACTTCGCTAAATAAGGGTCTTTATTCCATTCATCTTTATATTTTTTCATCCACGCATTTTCAAACAAATTCAACATTAACTCTTCCATCTTAACTACAATATTACTGAACTCTTTCAGTATTCATGATTTTTACAACCTGTCTGTGCAGGTTTGATTCAATTATTACTTGATTTATACGATTTTTGTATTATGAGAAGATTAGTGATTAGACAGCTTATTTTAACTCCATCGTCATGGCGTGTATATTATTTTGTTTTAAAGTGCTTAGTGTTTCACGTAGTTGTGTAGGATTACTAAATGGGCCTATACGTACGCGATGCCAGTTATCACGATTGATATTTACACTCTGTATCGAAGACTGTACTCCAAGTAAAGCCAGGCTCGCTTTAAGGCGTTCAGCATCTTGCTGATTCTTGAATGAGCCTGCTTGAAGTAAGTATTTTTTATTTGATATTGAGCTGGTTTCAACGTGTCTGGTATTTGACGGCTGGTTTTTAGTGTTATTGCTTTCAACTTCTGGTTCAGGCACAAAGACTTCTAGTTCAGAGAGTATGGTATAAAACTCAAAGCGGGGTTTTTTATTTTC
>JAPHRB010000092.1 GCA_026197015.1 Gammaproteobacteria bacterium
TGTATTAACTGACTGTGTGGAAGGTATTAGTGTATTAACTCAGGAAAAATACAATAAGCAGCGTTGTAAATTACTCGTTCGTTTATAACCGAGTGTTTCACAGGCCTGTTTTATTTTATAGGCGGCACCGACCAGGCCTTTAAATTTACTTTCAAAGTGTTGTGTGAGGTATAACCAGTTTGCAGGGGTTTGATTTAGTCGTTGTAATATCTCGGGGGAATTTTCTCGAATATAACCGCATTTATCCTGTCGCTGTATTCTGCCTGTCCAGTCGACAAGTTCCAGATAATCATTGAGTTTAAACGGCAGTCCTGCGGGCATGAGTTTGCGTGTATTACCTACGAAGGGATGTAAAGTTTTAGCCGTGGTTGTGTCGTTTATTCGCAAGTTGATGCTTGTGTGTTCTGATGTTTCCAGGGTTTCTGCCATCTGGGCGCGCATGGGGTTGAGGTCGACATAAGCCATGCATGCTAAAAGTGCTGCTTCATCCAGTAAGGCCTGGGTTTTATACCTGCCTTCCCAGAACCGTCCACTACAATCATCTTCTGTATTGGCCCGGCGTGCGATTGTTTCATTGAGGACTCGCATAAACCAGCTAATATCCATCAGGCGCTTACGCCAGAGACTGGTTATTTTCTCTAGGGTTACAAGCTCTGATTCACTAAGTATATTATTTCCAATATATCGTTGTGATAGTACATTGCCTCTAAATATTTTATGCCAGTGTTTTATTACCTCATCCATTGACCAGCTATTAGCCTCTGCCTGATTTATATGTAAAACAATATGGTAATGGTTTGACATCACCGCATAAGCACAGACATCCAGCGCAAAGACTTCTGCCAGCTCAAGGATTTTGCTTTCTATCCAATCTTTTCGATGTTCAAAGGATTGTCCAGTGTGACTGTCTGTTCCACATAAAAATGCTCGTCGCACACAGCGAGAGACGCAGTGGTAATAGGGGGTGGCTTCAAGTGATATCTGGGTATAACGAGGTTTTGGCATAATCAGCTCCGTGATTTACAAATAACATCCTGCTGTTTCACACACTACTCCTTGTGGTTTTTAGTTGTCAAATTTATGATGGGTGTCCGTAAAAAAAGAGAGTAAGGTGCTCAAAAAAATGATAGGACTCTATAAACACGATTATAAACAGTTATACATATGCCGTGCATGGGCGATAAATATTACAGCGGAACGAAAATTATAATGGAACACCTGGCACAAATCCTTCTTCTTCTAGCTGTTGCGATTGGCATCGTGGTGACATTCCAGCGCCTGCATATTCCAACCAGTCTGGGTTATTTGCTGGTGGGCGTTGTGCTTGGACCTTTTACAATGGGGCCTGTGGTCTCCATGCCCGAGCTGCATACACTGGCTGAGTTCGGGGTTGTGTTTCTGTTATTCACCATCGGACTGAATTACTCCATACCAGAATTGAATGCGCTGCGAAATCAGATTCTTGGTCTTGGAACCGGACAGGTTGCACTGACAACACTGGTCGCCGGAACCGTTGTTTGGCTGGCGGGGCTGCCGGTGCCAGCGGCATTTGTATTCGGGGCGGTTTTTGCGCAGTCGTCCACCACCATTATATCCAGCCTGCTGACCGAGCAGGGCGAAGAAAACAGCCGCCATGGACGACTCGGGCTGGCCATGTCGGTTTTTCAGGATGTAACGGCAGTGCCGTTTCTGGTGATTATTCCCGTGTTAGGTATGTCGGTGGCGGCGGATGTGTTGACAACAACACTCGTATGGGCCCTGGCAAAAGCCGTTTTTGCCTTTGTATTAGTATTTTTCGCGGGTCGCTGGTTGCTCCGACCGTTATTTCATCTGGTTTCCAGAAGCACATCCCAGGAAACGTTCACTCTGGCTATTTTGCTGGTCGCGTTGCTCTCCGCCTGGACCACCAATAGCCTGGGCCTGTCGCTGGCATTTGGCGGTTTTCTCGCTGGCATGATGCTGGGGGAAACCGAGTTCCGACATCAGGTTGAATCCAGTGTAAGCCCATTTCGAGATGTATTGCTGGGATTGTTCTTCATTGGTATTGGTATGCGATTCGACCCGGCATCGATCCTTCCCATATGGGAGTGGGCACTGCTGGGTGCGCTACTCATTCTGCTAAGCAAAATTCTTATAGTCGCGCTTATGGTACACCGAGTCACGGCAGATAAGCATGTGGCATGGCGTACAGGTCTGATGCTGAGTGTAGGTGGTGAGTTCGGCCTTGCCCTCATAGCCATCGCACTTGATTCTGCAGTGCTGGATATACAGCTCGGCCAGGTTGCCATAACCTCCGTGTTACTTTCCATGGTCGCGGGCGCTTTACTTATCCGTTTCAACGGCCCTATCGTCAACCGTCTGGTGAAAAAAACCGGTGCTGAGGCCGGTGCCGAAGCGGAGTCATCGGAGGGGTTGAAGGACACCCCTGAACAACAGGTGGTGATCGGTGGTTATGGACGAGTGGGCCATACCATCGCGGTATTATTGCACTCACGTGGAATTCCCTTCGTAGCTGTTGATACCGATCCTCTGCGGGTGGCTCAGGGGCGTGCGGACGGGCATCAGGTGTTTTTCGGCGACATTACGGATCCGGGGTTACTGGCGGTGCTTCATGTTGAACGGGCATCCCTGCTGGTGATCACAATTGACAGGGACGAGGCCGCTTTGAGTACCTTATCGTATCTTCGCAGAGCCTGCCCGCAGGTGCCGGTGATTGCTCGTGCACGGGACCTCGAGTCCAGCACACGTCTGCTTAATGCCGGTGCAATTCACGCATACCCGGAAACAATCGAAGCCAGCCTGCGTCTTGGCGCCAGTGCGTTGCAGATGCTTAATATATCTAATGACGAAATTGACGAAATGGTTCAGGGGGTGAGAGACTGGGGTTATCGTCCGGTTATGGAAAAGGATACGAATAAACCCCAGGAATAAATCCCAGGCAATGAATCATAAACATGCAGACTTGGCCGAGTTGCATGTTTGGCCAAATAAAACACAAGCTCTACGCAAGGTGGATAATAAGAATGAGTTTACTCAGTCACATTTTTTACCTGTCCGATGCCGGACCCGACCAGGCGTCATCGCTCGGGCGAGCCATGACCATGGCGTAACATAATCAGGCGAAGCTGACGATGATTGATGAGGTTCCAGTAATCACGCCAGGAATCGGTCTTCTCGCTGGCGAGGCCTTATTGAAAAAAGCCAGGCAAGCGTGGTAGATAGTAGCCCTGACTATCGATTCAATCCTGAATTTAACTATTATTAACAATAACCTTTAAGGCTTTTTCTTTACTGGCATTACCAAACACCTCATAGGCCTGCATAAAATCGCTAAACGCGAAACGATGAGTAATCAGCTCTGCCGGTTTTAATTTACCCGACTCGAGTGTTTTCATGAGCATTGGCGTGGTATTGGTATTCACCAAACCCGTGGTTAAGGTGATATTTTTAATCCACAGCTTCTGTAGCTGTAAATCCACACTGGTACCATGTACGCCTACATTAGCAATATGCCCGCCGGGTCGTACCACACTTTGGCAAATATCGAAAGTTTGCGAAATACCCACTGCTTCAATAACGACATCAACGCCGTCTTTGGTCATCGCCATCAACTCCGCAACCGCATCATTTTTGGCACTGTTAATCACATCTGTTGCGCCAAATTTTTTCGCCATGGCAAGCCGCGAATCATCCACGTCCACCATCACCAAACGCGCGGGGGAGTAAAACTGTGCTGTTAACAACGCCGCCATACCAATAGGGCCTGAGCCAATGATTGCCACAGTATCACCCGGCTTTACTGCGCCATACAGCACACCTATTTCAAACCCCGTCGGTAAAATATCACTGAGCATCACCAGTGCTTCCTCATCCGTCCCTTCAGGTACATGATGCAGGCTGTTATCAGCATGTGGGATGCGCACATATTCTGCCTGTGTGCCATCAATTAAATGCCCCAGAATCCAGCCACCATCTTCACAATGTGAAAACATCTGCTGTTTACAATATTCACATTTACCGCAAGATGTGACGCAGGAAATTAATACACGGTCGCCTTTCTTAAAGCGACTCACTGCGCTACCGACGTCTTCAACAACACCCACACCTTCATGACCTAAAATACGCCCCGTAGTCACTGCCGGAACATCCCCTTTAAGAATATGCAAATCTGTTCCACAAATAGTGGTTTTAACGATTTTTACTACTGCGTCTGTTGGCTGCAAAATTTTTGGCGTGTTCACGCTTTCCAGTGATTTAACACCCGGTCCACCGTAAACAATGGCTTGCATTTGCTTTGCTATAGTCATGCTGTATCTCCTCGTTGTAGGCGCTCAAAAACAACACTCTTCATAACGCCTGATACAACCTGGTAGACAATTACCTGCATCAGACGTACATCTTATTCTATGGGTTATTTATCGAGTCATCAAACTCCCGCTTTAATATTTTCTCTGCTGCAGGTTGAAACTATTTTTAGAAGATAGTGAACTTTTAGATATGTGATTTTTATTTCTTATGTATAAAACTAGATAAGCGAAAAATGTGTGATAGGGATACTTTCTAAGTTATTTATAAAATTAACTGTTATTTAACCTTGCTGCATCTCTGCTTCTTTTTATTTTCTAAACAACCACTTAAAAAATTTTGTCGTAACAGGAAAACGACGAGTTATAAGCTCATCCATTTCTGAGCTTAGCTCTGACTTAAAGATATTAACGTTCTCTGGTAACTCAATTAAAGGGTTAGCCTTTTTAAGCGCCTCATAAAGTTTTTTTCTAGAATAACCATAGTTCTTACATATCTGAAATTTATCACCATTGTTCATAATCATATCAATGTTTGTCATTTCACTAGAAACACTATAACGATGCTTTATGCTTTTTATATTCTTTGGGTTTACAGTAAAACACCACTCTTTAAAAACCGGATGCATGCTATAAAACTCATTTTCAGTTACGTAAAGCTCAAATTTTTGTTTACTCAACAAGAACCATATCATCATGCTAGCCAAAACTACGCCAATCGAAAATATTATCTGTTCTGCAATAACATATATTTCTTCAAAATTACTTTGATCTTTTGCAATAAGCGAGAATACAAATAGAAGAACTGGCAATAACAAGATATTGATTGCCAGTGACAGAGCCTGCCTTTTTCCTGTCCTCGTGTAATGAAATAACATACCAGATCCTTTTGAACCATAAGTTTTTTGTAAGCGATCTATAATCCAGTATGTTAGCTAAAAATGTGACTTTATATAATTATGTAAGTGTCTAAATAAATTTCATCTAAATTACTTCAATGAGCATTTTCAGATTCTGGCAACCATTTTCGCATTATATGCTCAAGACTTTCAATACTAAATGGTTTGGGTACAAAATCATTCATACCGGCCTCTCTGCAACGCTCCTGATCTGAAGGTAAAACATTAGCTGTCATTGCTACAACAATTTTCTGCCTGATAGGTTCAGACGCATGATGACGAATTTTTTCAGTTGCCTCGAAACCGCCCATCACGGGCATCTGTACATCCATGAACACCAGATCATAATATTTATCTTCGAGTTTCTGTATTGCCTCAAGCCCGTTATTTGCAATATCTACTTTAAGCCCCAGCTTCTCACACAAACCTTTTGCAACTAACTGGTTAGTTATATTATCTTCAACAATAAGAATATCAGCTTGAAAACTGACACCTCCTTTATTTGCTTCTACAGATTCATCTGCACCTGCTAACTCACCCGTAACCACTTTAAGCAGGCTATTAAATAACTCGGACTGACAAACTGGTTTACGAACGTGAGAATGATATCGTCTGGCAAACCCCGTTTTCAGGTAAGGGTAAAGTTTCTGTGATGCCAGTAACACAAGATGTACAGTAGACAACTCTGGAATCTGCTTTATATTTTCTACAAGCGAATGCTTACCAGTGACTTCATATGACTGATCAATGATAACAACATCAAACGCAGTATTATTTTTATGTGCATCAAGCAAGGTGTCAATTAACATATCAGCATCATGTATGACCCGAGCTTGCATTTTCCATAAATCAAGCACCTGCTCTAACAGTTTACTAGTGCCACTCGGTGGACATAACAGCAATATTCTTTTACTCTCCAGTACAGCTGATGTCCCTTCTGATGCTTTTTTACTGCTCTTCTGTAATGTAACATCAAACCAGAATGTCGAGCCTTTGCCAGTTTCACTTTCAACCTTGAGCTGGCCACCCATCAACTCTATTATTTGCTTTGTAATTGCAAGACCAAGCCCGGTGCCACCATACTTACGCGTAGTTGATGAGTCTGCCTGGGTAAATCGATCAAACAGGTTTAACTGCTGATTTTTGGACAAACCGATACCGCTGTCCTTTACACTACATCGAATCGAAACCGTGTTTTCAGCTTCATCCATTACCTCCACATATACCGAAACTTCACCGCACTCTGTAAACTTAATCGCATTACCAACCAGATTAGTTAAACCCTGACGTATTCTTACCACATCCCCCACGAGCCATTGATGCTCAATAGGATTTGCCGGACATATTAGTTCCAGTCCCTTATCCTCTGCTGAAAGCGAATAAGTTGTCGCAATTTCACTCAACAGCACATACAGATCAAAGTCATTTTCCTCCAGGCTTATCACACCGGATTCGATCTTGGAGAAGTCGAGTATGTCATTAATAATCGACAGCAGGGCTTTACCACTGCTTTTGATAGTTTTAGTTAAATGAAGCTGTTCAGGACTAAGCTCAGTATTAAGTAATAGATCAGTAATACCAAGTACACCATTCATCGGTGTTCGAATTTCATGACTCATATTAGCCAGAAAATCTGTTTTAGCCTGTGCTGCGAGCAGTAGTTCTTCTTCGGCCATTTTTTGCATTGTGATGTCACGACAGGTACCAACCATCTTTAACGCATTATTAGAAAACTCACTCATCACAACGGCATCCAGCTGAATATAATGCACCTCAAGTTCTCGTGTTAAGGGAAATTCGACCGACATTGGCTCACCACTGCAAGCAGAGTCATTAATTCTCTTGATTATACGTTTAACATCCGCCTCAGAGACAACAGCCTTTATCACCTCTAAAGGCTGCTTATTGCTGTTCTCTTCCATAAACAGTTTATACATCATTTCGTCCCATATCAGGTACTCCGACCTAAGATCCAGCTCCCAGGTACCAATGCCCGATACTTCATTTACAAGACTTAAGCGTTTACCAATAATGTAAGCCTTCTCTCTGTCACTTCTACCCTGCGACTGAACCCTGACAATCCAGACTGTCGTTAATAACAAAAGAATAATCAGAGCAAGCACCGTCAATACAAGTGTATCTCTGAGCTCGATTATGTCAGCAGCTTCATCATCAAAGCCCTGAAAATAAATCATATACCAGGTGCGAGCTTCATCATTCAGGCTGGATATTTGAGTCTTTTGAGTCTCTATATTTTTACTGTCTATCGCTTCTGTTACCTGTACTGTCCTATAACCCCAGAAACCATTATCATCTTGGATAAAACCATGCGACTGCTGTTTTATTTTTTGCCATACATCCGGATAACGCACTGAGAAACGCGCGGCTGTATCGCCGAACATAAAACCCCATTCATCTTCTGAACGGTCTGCCAGCAACCAGTCACCTTGTGCATTTAACATCCATACCCCACGCTGCTCACCGGATCGCCTTAGATCACCCAGAAAATTTTCCCCCAGGTAGTTCAGCACAATAACGCCTCGACGCTGCCCTGCTGAATCAAACACAGGCGAGGCAAACCTGATAACAGGTTTAAACGGTTTTTCAACTACATCATTTTCTATATTTAGATCAAACCGGGATGTGTAAATCTCTCCGGACTGCATCTGCATGGATGACCTGAAGTAATACCTCTGGGATTTATCCTGTAAGCTGTTCTGCTCTGTTCTGGAAGCCTGTCCATTTCGATAATTGACTCTAAGCCGTTCCAGGCCTTTTTCATCTATCCACCTGAGTTGATCAAAATACTGTTTGCTGTGAGCAAAGACAGACCAGTTCTCAGCCAGATTCTCCAGTGAACCTTCACTTACATCAGAGGAGAAAACCCGCTGCATATTGGGGCTAGAAACCAGATAACGCAAATCAGTTGATATTGAGTCAATATGCACACTCAGCTTACTGAAACCACTTTCCAGTTGCTGGGTAGAGGCTGCCTGAAGGCGAGCCATGGCAGTCTGTGTCTCTGATTTATAGTAGGCTACGGCCAATAAAATGATAAAAAGTGTAGAAGGTAGAGATATAACGAGAAAACGCCGTAACGCAAGCATGTCAATATGATTCATGTAAGTCCTGATTTTATTCGCCCAATCCCCACCAAGAACAGCCTTTGATTCTAATCTGTATATGAACAAAAAGCATAGCACAAGATTCTAATTTAACAGCTGCACCTAAGCGGAGAGTCTGCTTAAGAATTCAGGCGAATAACCTAACTCATACCTGTATAAACCAAATTAAACTGGACACCCACATTAAAAAAAAAAGTAACCCTCGAACAATACGTAACTATCACCACACAATTTCACCCTGAACTCGCTCAACCACCTCAATACAAAATATTTGGGAATCACCCTCTTCCTTTTTAATTTATTATTAAACGCAATATCCCTTCCCCCATTACGCAGGGTATTTCTTTGTAAAAACTTGCGTGTTTCTGGATGATAGCTGGTTCAGGTAATATCAGCACAGAGTTTGCTCCGGAGTAAACTGGTCAGCCCCATAACACACCTGTCCTTCTGAAATAACGCAAATACCGTAGTTAATCAATCCGACTAACCTCGAAAAAAACGAACTATTTGTATCAATAAATCGACTTTTTCTCAAAACAAAAAGTCATTAAGCTGTAAACGTGGATAAAAAATAGAAATGGAGAGGCATATGCAAATTAAAATACAAGCACGTGACTTTAATCTGAGGCATTCAGAGCGACACCAATTACGCTATGGTAACAGTCACCCTTTATGTTTCTATCTTCAACCTGTTTACCAGCCTGTTGCAACTACCTGGATTTATGATTGCTAAACAGTAAACATGACCAATAACCATGTAGGCTAGTCGTGTGAAAATAGTTACGGAGAAAACAGTAATAGAAAAAAATCGAAAAGTTTAAACAATACCCTTCATTATGACGTAGGAGTATACATCATGAACACGAGCAACTTATTCAACGAGTTTGTGGGTAACGAAAACAAACAGGAAGCTAATAAACCCCTGACAGGAATGAGTAATTTTCTGGGGAAAATTATAAACAATCTTACCGGCGGTCTAATTGGTAGTGGCACTGCTGGCAGTATCATAGCTTTACTCATAAACAATAAACCGGAAAAAAAGCTTAGCGGTACAGCAGCAACTTATGGTGGTGCTGCGGTGTTAGGAGGCTTAGCCTTTAAATCATTCAAAACATGGCAGCTTAATCACAAAAGCAAACAATCCACTGATACTGATCACGACTATAAGGACATCTTTTATGCTCCTCACGAGGTCGTACCTGAGTTCGAATTGAAATTAATCAAAGCAATGATTACAGCTTCAAAAGCTGATGGACATATTGATGCGCAAGAACAGCAAAGGATATTCCAGGCCGTGGCGCAAATGAATATATCTAACGAAATTAAATCTACGGTATTTGACCTGTTAAATCACCCTGCTTCAGTAGATGAAATTGTGTTAGGCGTGCATGACACTGGACAAAAGTCTGAGCTTTTTTTTGCCGCCTGTCTGGTTTCTGACCCTCAATTACCTTCAGTTAAGGTATACCTCGATCAGTTGGCATATGCCTTAGCATTACCAGAAAATCTTAAACAGCAAATTATACGGCAAGCACAGGGGACTATTAACGAAGTGAACTAAAAATAACACCTTATTAATCCTTAATTAGGAGTATTAGTAATGACAATATCAACTATAGCAATACTCGGTGCAACAGCATCTATCATAGTGTTTAAACTTACGATGTTTGCAGTTATTGTGGCATTAGCCGCTAAATCACTCGCACCCACAAAAAGACTTCACAAATAAACAGCTTTTGATTGTACAAGTTTGAGATTTCATCAGAGTAGTAACATTGAATATTATGATTTGTAATTGAAATGATTTTTACTCTGATGTTAACTCAATTTCTCGAATAATTTATTACTGACTTTTATTTACTAAAGCATGAATGTTTGCACAGTTAATACAGACTCATTTTTTAACCAACTCAAATGGAGCATACTTCAACTCTTTGGAAGCTGGGCAGGCTTGACAAACTGAATAATAAAAACGGCTTACGGGATTAAATTTTTCTGCATGTAAGCGTATCGAACAGATTTGGTTATTAGTATGACATTCGTAAATATTATCAACAACTTCAGCAGGCTCCATAACTTTAAAAAAGGCTTTTCCCCACTGTTGCCAGCTGGTATTAAAATATTCAATTTCATCTGTATATTCAATTCTGATCACCCAGTCATCTCTAAGATGATTATCAATAACCTTTGTAACATCAGTTATAACCTGATGAGACAAATGTGGATAATTTTGATTAGGCATTAACATAAATATTCCCCTGTTCTTATTTATTATTCACAGAATTTTTTTTAATTAAGCACTACATACAGAATCTTTTACTACATTATATGTTAGTGATTGCTCTGGATTTTTTTCTCTAATACGCTCTAACACAAGCTCTCTGCCCACACCTATATTTTCATCAGGTATATTTTTAAGAACATCCAGTTTACCCAGTCGTTGTAAAGCTTGCTCTTTAGTTGTAACGATATAAACTGAACCACCCGCACTAATCATTTCAAGAATAGACTCCTCAAGCGCTAAAGCCGCCGAAACACCAAGATGTTTAACATCAGTAATATCAACAACAAGCGTATGACACCCACCAAACTGTGAATTCTTACGTGTAATCGCCCTTGAGCTACCAAAAATCATCGAACCACGTAAATATAACAACATGATTTTGCCTTTAGCATCTCTTAATATTTCTTTTTCGCGCGGTGATAAATTCAGATCTGTATTATCAGGATCAGTCACCGCTTTAACATCATTCTCCTGCAACTCAGATAGTTTTGTAATTGTCATAACATTGGCAACAAATAATCCAATACCGACAGCCGCAATCAGATCAACAAAAACTGTCAGCAGTATTACGCCATATGTAATCAATGCGCCTTTGCCAGAAATATAATGAGCACGTTTCAGGAAACCCCAGTCAATAATATCTATACCCACTTTTAAGGCGATACCGGCAAGTACGGCCAGGGGTATTACGGATGTTAAATCCGCCGCCCACAGGATAACTACGAGTAATATTGCTGCTCGTACAAGGCCTGCTAAAGCAGAACGCGCCCCAGCCTGAATACTTACAACGGTTCCCATGGTTGCACCTGCACCCGGTAAACCACCAAATAATCCAGACATGATATTACCAATACCCTGACCTATTAACTCCTTGTCTGAATTATGGCGTTTGCGAGTAATGCTATCGGCCACAACAGAAGTCAGCAATGCATCAATACATCCCAACATACCTAATACAATGGCGTCTATTAACATAATTTGCCATTGTTCGGCATTAAATACAGGCAGTTGCAAAGCTGGTAATCCTGTTGGTATTTCACCAATGCGTCGTATATCTGTCGCACCTAAAAATATCACTGATATCAACGTACAAACCACCAGAGCAACCAGTGGCGGAGGAAGATATTGCTTTAGTTTCTTTGGTATTAAAAAAAGGATAACAAGTGTCAGTATAGCCAGCATTGATTCATCAGCCTGTACACCAGAAATCAGTGTTGGCAAGTTTTGTAATACTGCAATAACACCCCCGCCTGGTGCAGGCTGTCCAAGTAATGGCCCGAGCTGTAAGATAATTAGAATAATGCCTATACCTGACATAAAACCGGATACAACGGTATAAGGCATCAAGGTTACATATTTACCTAGTTTCATTATGCCAAACAGAATTTGAAACAGGCCAGCCATAATCACAACAGTAAAAGCCATTGCCATTCCATTTACTGGATCTGAAGCGATAAGTTTTGCTATAACAGCGGTAAACACAACTGTCATTGGACCAGTTGGCTCCGAGATTAGTGTCGGCGAGCCACCAAACAAAGCAGCAAAGAAACCGACAAGGATTGCACCATAAATACCCGCTTCAGCACCAGCACCTGATGCAACACCAAAAGCTAACGCCATAGGCAATGCAATCACAGCGGCTGTAACACCACCAAAAATATCACCGCGTTTATGTCTTAAACTTATTTCGTTAAACACTTGCATACATTAACGCCCTCAGAAAAATAAAATTGCTCTGATAACTACGAGAGTAAATCTAGTGAATATTATGTATCCGGGTAAAAGAAATTACTCATTGATATTAGTGATGGGTGCTATAGCTAGCCGCCAATAGGAGAGATTTTAACTTGAATATTATGGCGGTTTATTTCTTGCTATTATTTTTAAATAACAACTAAATAAAACAGGTTTATTTATTGATATTATTTATTGGCGCTATAAACAGACACCAATAACAGTTGCTTTAATTTTTATTATTATATTAGTAAGTAAATAAAGAAATAGTCAGATTAAAAAAATAAGCTTTAGCTTACTTTTTGGCTGTTTTTTTTCTTGCTTACTTTTTTCTTACCAGGCGCATTCTCTTGAGCTTCGTTTAAAATATTTTCTAATTTAGGCCACATTTTTTCCATGCGCTCTCTGATCTTCGCCTCTGATCCGATCACAAAATCCAGAAATGTTTGCGCAACCATAGATAATTCTTTTCCTTTTGGATAAACGATATACCAGTTACGTAAGACAGGAAATCCTTCTACGTCAAGAAGCGCAACGGGACCATCAACACCTTCGAGTGACAATGTATGGAGTGATAAGACAGACAAGCCCAGACCGCCTGCAACAGCATGTTTTATTGCTTCATTATTACCTATTTCCATGCGCACTTCAGGGCGTACCCCTGCCGCATCAAACGCTTTAAACATGGCATCACGAATCCCTGAACCAGGTTCGCGAATAATGAATGGTTCTCTGGCGATCTCTTGCAGACTAATATTCTTCCTGGACACTAGCGGATGATCTCGCGGTGCCATGACAACCAGTGGATTAGGTGCAAAGGGAAACGCTTCAACCTCAATATCTCCTTCAGGTGCCTGACCCATGATATACAGATCATCTTCGTTAGCACGTATACGACGTAAAATACTGTCGCGATTGGTAACCTTCAAGGATAAATCTATCCCTGGATATATATGGCTAAACTCACCCAACATTTCAGGAGCCAGATATTTTGCAGTCGTAATAACCCCCATACGCAAGCGCCCACGCTTCAAACCTTTCATATCAGAGATTTTCATTTCCAGATTTGACAGTGTTTCAAACATACCTCGACAGGCAGCGTATACCTGCCTACCAGCTTCTGTTGGTTCGACATTTCGACCAACATGCTCAAATAATGGTAAGCCGATTGCCTCTGCTAATTTTTTGATCTGCATTGAAACCGTTGGTTGAGTAAGAAAGAGCTCTTCAGCTGCACGGGTAAAACTACCCAGACGATAGATGGCCTCAAACACCTGAAACTGGCGAAATGTCGCATAACGAATGAGATGCTCCGGCATTGCTGCCGGTGGCGTATAACTATTGTCATTGAATGTTGACATAAGGCCCACCTGTCCTGTCTTTCATTTCAAGGTACCGTTCGAGTATATTTTTACAGTCAGCATGTGCATCGGGATTTTCTTTGCACATTTGAATTTTTTCAACTGTATCGACTATTTGTTTATGTTGCGGAACCGAAAACTCATTAGCAGATAAAGTAAAAACTAACTCTAAAATCGACATTGTGGGTTCCTCTCACTTACAGGATTAAGTATGCCTCAAAAATACATCTATTAAAATAGATAATAATGATAAATCACATAGACTATTATCTATACTTAAATGCAACACTAGTCAAATTAACCTTGCTAAATTAATAGCTAAAAAGCGATAGTATGTTTATGCCTGATAAACACTAGTTATGGACTGAGTGTCTGATGGATACCGAATCAATACCAATCAATATTTCAAACACTATAGATTGATAATCATCAATGGGTTATTCGAATTAGTCAGGCCGAATTAGTCAGGCCATACACGTGACGCAGACTGAAAAGGATCCACAGATGGTTTTTGAGTATTCTTTGCTACTTTTTTTGTTGCAGCCTGTTTCTTTTCTTTCTTAACAGGTATCTCATCCTTAGGTGTTATATTTTGCTTTGGATCAGCTTCATCAATTTTCTTATTGGAACCCTCTTTGGTCGTACGCATAGATTCCATTAGTTTTTGTTTTGTTTTATCATTATTACTCATATCTTAATCACCTCATGGATAA
>JAPHRB010000138.1 GCA_026197015.1 Gammaproteobacteria bacterium
CATTGATTGACATATTTAATATTTCAACAGCAGCGCCTTTGCGTTGCGCACGAAAAGTCTCACGTATCCTGTCTAAAACAACGACTGTATCATTTAATGAGTAACCTATTACAGCTAACAAAGCAGCAAGTACGGTTAAATCAAATGGCATTTGAATAATGGAGAATACACCAACAGTGATAATTACATCATGAATTAACGCCATGATTGCCCCCACAGCTGATTTCAGCTGAAAACGTAATCCCACATAAATCATGATGCAGAACAAAGCAATTAACATTGCGAGCCCACCCTGCTCTCTTAATTCTTCACCTACTTGTGGTCCAACAAATTCAATGCGCCGCATTTCAACGTCATCGCTTGATGTGCTCTTTAATATATTAAGAACATCATCAGAAATACTGGCACTATTAACACCTTCGCGTGGAGCTATTCGAACCAGTACATCTTTCGATGTACCAAAGTGTTGAATTAAAGCATCAGAGTATTCACTTTTAGCCAATGCATTACGCACGGGTTCAAGTTCAATTGATTGCGAGTAACCAACCTCAATTAAATAGCCGCCTGTAAAATCTATGCCCAGATTCAAACCACGTGTGTAAATACTTGCAATTGAAACCAGTATCAGAATTAATGAAAAGCCAAGTGCAATATTGCGCTTGCCCAGAAAATCTATGTTTGATTTACCTGTTAAAAAATGCATTCTGATTTCCTATATTGAAATATTTTTAAGGTTGCGACCGCCATAAAACAGGTTGACCAAAGCGCGGGTTCCCATAATGGCGGTAAACATAGATGTTAAAATTCCGATAGATAATGTAATGGCAAAACCTTTAATTGGCCCGGTTCCCAGGCTAAATAAAACAATCGCTGCAATAAGTGTTGTTACATTAGCATCGGCAATGGTACTAAATGCTTTTTCATATCCGGCATGAATACTTGCCTGAGCAGAGTTACCTAAACGTAACTCTTCACGTATACGTTCGAAAATAAGCACATTTGCGTCAACTGCCATACCTACGGTTAATACAATACCGGCTATACCGGGTAAAGTTAATGTGGCCTGCATTAGTGACAAAACGGCGGTTATTAATATTAAGTTGGCCGTTAATGCAACATTAGCGATTAAACCAAATGCCCGATAGTAAACAACCATAAATACCAGTACCAGAGAAAAACCAATCATCACAGAATTAAAACCCTGTTCAATATTGTCTTTACCCAGACTCGGGCCAACAGTACGTTCTTCTACAATTTCAACCGGTGCTTTTAATGCGCCAGCACGTAACAACAGTGCAAGGTCTCTTGCTTCAAATGATTCAAGACCGGTGATCTGGAACTGTTTACTAAACTGTCCCTGTATTGTTGCAATATTAATAACTTCTTCTTTAAGTGTCCTCTCTTTAACTTTTTTACCATCAACCATTTTAGTAACAACCTTGTTTTCAATGAAAACTACGGCCATTGGTTTTTTGATATTATTACGGGTGGTTTCACCCATTTTTTTAGCACCCTTACCATCCAGGCGAACACTTACGGCAGGAGAGCCAGATTGGGTATCGATTGTAGACGATGCGCTGTTAATCTGGTCACCGGTAACAATTACACGGCGCTTAAGTAAAACCGGGTCACCATTACGTTCATGGTAAAGTTTGGCGTTAATAGGAATCGAGCCGCCATTTTCAGCTTCTTGCCAGTCTATTCGAGTACCTTCTGTTAAACGAAATTCCAGAGTCGCTGTAGCCCCAAGAATTTCTTTGGCACGAGCTGTGTCCTGCACACCGGGTAGCTGAACAACAATACGGCTTTCACCCTGTTGTTGAATTACGGGTTCTGCCACACCTAACTCATTTACGCGATTACGTAATGTTGTGACGTTTTGTTGAATAGCCGATTTACGTTCTTCACGTAATATTTTATCTGTGATTTTAGCCAGAACAGTTAATGTTTCCTCTTTTTCTGTGAATTCTAAATCTCGAAATTGTGACTTTAATTTAGACGCGCCATTTTCTAAACCGTTAGCGTCACGAAACTCAATTGATATTGTACCGTCCGATGCTTTTACACCTCTATAACGTATTTTCTCTTCCCTTAGGTAAGTTTTCATTTCAGAAGTTAAATCTGATTCCATGTTTTTTACAACAGAGTGCATATCTACTTCAAGTAGAAAATGTACACCGCCTCGTAAATCAAGGCCGAGGTACATCGGTAATGCGCGAAATGTTTGTAACCAGGGCGGAGTTGCGGGGGCCAGATTCAGGGCAACAGTGTAATCACTGTTACGGGTAATAAAATTGAACTCTTTAATCTGAGTTGCTGCAGTTAACTGGTTTTCAACAGAATTAAACCTGATTAACAGCTTGTTGTCCTTGAGCTCACTTGATTTTGTCTGTATAGCTGCGTTTTTTAATAACTCGTCAACTTTAACTCTAGTGGCTTCATCTACTGTCTTGTTTCTAAGTGAAACAAGTACTGAAGGATCTTCACCATATAAGTTTGGCGTGGCGTATATCCCACCTATCACGAGTACTACTATAAGTAGCAGGTATTTCCATAATGGGTACTGATTAATCATTCTTATTGCCCGGTGTTTTTATATTTAGTGAATTCTATATTTTTCAGATATTTCAATGTGTGAGAACACACTGAAATATCTTAATACTTATAATTATTTTTGTTCTTTTATTGTGCCTTTGGGCATAAGTGAACCAACAGCGGCTTTCTGTACTGTGATATTGACGTTTTCACTAATTTCTAATATTACAAAGCTATCATTTACTTTTGTAATTTTTCCGAGGATTCCGCCCTGAGTTAAGACCTCGTCACCTTTGCTAAGCGCTGAAACCATTGCTTTCTGTTCTTTGGCTCGTTTGCTTTGAGGACGTATCAGAAAGAAATAGAAAAGAACCAACAAGCCAATTGGGAAAAGCAAAGCTGTAATTGGGTCGCCCTGTGAAGCAGCAGCGCCACCTTCAGCTAATGCATCTGATATAAAAAAACTCATAAAACTCTCCACCCTTACAGGGTTAAATAAATGTAATGTTAATTTGCGCGGTATTATGCCACTTTGCGGGCTTTACGTCAGCTGAGATTTCAATGAAATCCCTATAAATCAATCTTTTAACCTATATAACCTCTTTTTGGCGTGCTGCGTAGAAGTCTTCTACATAGGTATCAAAGCGGTCTTCTTCAATGGCTAAACGAATATCTTTCATTAATTGCTGATAATAATGCAGGTTATGGATGGTATTTAAACGCGAGCTGAGTATTTCCTTGCATTTATCCAGATGGCGTAAATAAGCACGACTATAGTTTCGGCAGGTATAACAGCTACATGTTTCATCAACAGGTCGTATATCATCTTTATATTTTGCATTACGAATTTTTATAATACCTGTTGAAGTATATAAAAAACCGGTACGCGCGTTGCGTGTTGGCATTACACAGTCAAACATATCAACACCACGGCGCACGGACTCAACAATATCTTCTGGTGTGCCAACGCCCATTAAATAACGCGGCTGATTTACAGGTAGTAATGGTGTTGTGACTTCTAGTACTTTATCTCTTTCTTCTTTAGGCTCACCAACAGATAAACCACCTATGGCATAACCATCAAAACCAATATTAACCAGTTCGTTTGCAGATTGTTCACGTAGATTTTCATGCATGCCACCCTGAACGATGGCAAATAATGCAGAGTCATTGCCCTGATGAGCTTTTTTACTGCGATCAGCCCAACGAAGAGACAGCTCCATCGAGTCTTTAGCTTCTTTTTCTGTTGCTGGATAAGGTGTGCACTCGTCAAATATCATGACAATATCTGAGCCCAGCTCACGTTGAACCTGCATTGAGCTTTCAGGTGTTAGAGTTACCTTTTGACCATCCACAGGTGAATTAAATGTAACGCCCTGTTCTGTTATCTTGCGAAGTTTTGCCAGGCTGAAAACCTGGAATCCACCTGAGTCTGTCAGAATGGGTTTATCCCAGTGCATGAAATCATGTAGATCACCATGTTTTTTTATAATATCTGTACCGGGTCTTAACATCAGGTGAAATGTATTACCCAGGATGATCTCTGCACCTAGCACTTTTAATTCTTCCGGGGTCATGGCCTTAACAGTGCCGTATGTACCCACAGGCATAAATGCCGGCGTTTCAATTGTGCCACGGGGAAAACTGATCTGTCCTCTGCGAGGCCCCTTATCACCTTTGATTAATTTGAATTGCATCAATGACATATGTGAACTTCTTAAAGTAATTTAACCTGTTAATAAATATGTTTGTTTGGTTCAGTCTTAAGTCAGAAGTCGTAAGTCAAAGCGGGTCTCCCTGCGGGAGATGATACGACTTATGACTTACGACTTAAACCCGTGTTTTCAAGAAACATAGCATCACCGTAACTAAAAAAACGGTACTTCTCGTTAACGGCGTGTTGATAGGTTTCCATCATTATTTTATGACCAGAGAATGCACTTACCAGCATTAATAAAGTCGATTGCGGTAAGTGGAAATTTGTAACCATGGCATCAACCACTTTAAATTCATAACCCGGGTATATGAAGATCTGACTGTCCGCATGAAACTCTGCCAATTCTCCATGCATAGCAGCAGATTCAAGGCTTCTTACTGCAGTTGTACCAATTGCGATAACACGACCGCCCTCAGCTTTAGTCTGCTTGATTAACTTAACTACAGAAGCATCTACATCTATATACTCTGCATGCATATGATGGTCGTTAATATCATCTACCCTTACGGGTTGAAACGTACCTGCCCCAACATGCAAAGTGACAAAAGCTGATTTAAGACCTTTCTTCGCCAGTTGATTCAGCATACTCTGGTCAAAGTGAAGACCTGCTGTTGGCGCAGCCACGGCACCTGCATGTTTAGCGTAAACCGTTTGATAACGTTCCAAATCACTGTGTTCATCATCTCTTTCTATATACGGGGGTAATGGTATATGCCCATATTGATCAAGTAATTCTAAAACACCTGTATCACCCTCAAAACGCAGTTTAAACAAATCACCCTGACGCTCAAGCATTGTGGCATTTATAAATTGCTCCAGTATTAAACGAGCGCCTGTCTTAGGAGATTTACTGGCTCTAACGTGAGCTAATAGATGATGATTGTCTAAAACTCGTTCTACAAGTACTTCAACCTTTCCACCTGATTCTTTGTGGCCATGTAAACGAGCAGGAATCACACGGGTATTATTAAAAACCAGTAGATCCTTAGGTGATAATAATTCAGCTAAATCTGTAAATAAACGATCATAAATAGTATCCCCGCTTAAATGCAGTAAACGGCTGGCACTACGTTTTTCAAGAGGGTATTGAGCTATAAGCTCTTCGGGTAGGTGAAAATCAAAATCGGCAGTTTTCATGGCGCGGGAGTTTAACATAATCCCAAACTACTGGAAAATCGGATAAGAGAGCCCCTCCCATGTATATGCCAGACAAATGCCAGGCACAAGCTGAGAGATTAACGATTAACTAGGAAGGTAAAAATTCAATTGGGTAAGTAACTGTAACCTGCTCCACTTTCTTCGCACCAAATTTGAATAGTTTAATACGGCTCAACAGACGTTTTTCAAGTTTAGGGTCACCCAGTTCACTGGAAACGATTTTAACTTTAGTGACCAAACCGCTTGGTGCAATAGTAATAGCAAGTACGATTTTACCCTTCAGACTTGGGTTCTTACGACGAGCACGGTTATATATAGAATATAATTTACTCTTATTCTGATCGAAGACGATAGTAATATCTTCTTCTGCTCGTACACCGCCAGTTCGTGATTTGTTTTTGCGCTCAGCATCACGGCCTTTAGCCAGTTGCCCTGAGGTTAATAATGATTGTTTAACCTGCGTAATATCACGTTGGGATAGTTGTGTTTTACCTACACTGGTTGTGTATTCACTAGAATTAACACCGCCACTACCTTTACTCGCATCAGCTGTTAACAGACCTTTATTATGGCTTGCTGCTTTTGTAGCAGAAGCTGAGCTAGATTTAACTTTACCACCGACCATCGCACTTACATCTGAAGTATCCATTAGATCAGCAAGCTCGTTACCCAGGGCGAGCAAACCTGTGTCAGCGGCTTTTTCTCGTGCTTTTTTTTGTGTTTTAGTTAAAGGTTTTAACGTTGCTTTTTTCTTAGGTAGTTTTTTAACCTTAGGTTTTGGTTTGGCAATGGGTTTGGGTTTTGGCTTGGGTTTAACTACCTTAGGTTTCGGTTTTTCTTTTTTCTCAAGAATAAAATTAGCGATACGCTCGGGCACTGCCACTTTAGCTTCTCGGTCGGGTTCTGGTACATCTATAGACGATATAATAGCAGCAAATATTAAAGCAACCACAACCGTGATAGCTGTTATTAGCTTAAATTGAGAATCACCCTTTCCCTGTGGGCGCCAGCCTAATGCTAGCTGTTCGTAATAAGCAGCAGACACTAGCTATTTTCCTCCGATGCCGGTTTTTGCATTGCTGCAAAGGCTATCTTTGTATAATTAGCTTCACGGCAGGTAGCTAATATTTTTCTTAATAACTCGTATGGGATATTTTCATCACCCATTATCGTTACCGCTTTACCTTGAATCTTTCCATCAGGGCTTTTCACTACACGGGATTTAGATGATTGAAATTTAAGTTCCTTTTCAAGCCCGGTTATAAGTGGTGATACATCCTGCATAATAGTGCTGATGATCGCTACTTCTCTGCCCTGTACAAGAATGCTTCTTTGCGTAACAGCAATAATTAAGGTTTCTTTTGGTGCTTTAGTTGCTGTAGATGTGGGTAAATTAATATCTTTTTTCTTTGGCAATTGATGAACATTAGATGAACTTACTAAGAGGAAGAAAACCAGAATAGTAAAGATATCCATTAATGAAACAAGATTTAATGCGGGCTGTTTACGACGTGCATGGTGACGTTCCATTCTTTTTGCACGTTTTGATTTATTCATCATTTTGCAGCACCTCCAACATTTGTAGTGTTAGCTGCTGGTGTAGCTGTCTCTACTAATTCGGGTGCATCACCAATGGAAATATTCGGAAATAGTTCAACTGTGGTTACTTCAAATATTTGTACTACATCTGCGTATCGAACTCTATCCATAACCTTAATAAGGGTTTTATAGTTAATTTTTGGTTCTAGAAGTAACGTAATGCTCTGCTCATCGGGGAAACGAGCTTTGATTTCAACTAATATATCAGTGAAGGTTTTCCAGTTTGTACTTTCTTCTGTTCGTGCGAAGTATTTAATACGTCCGAGGTTTGCATCTCTTATTTCGAAACTGTCTTTACGTATAACAAGCTCAAGTTGCAATTTAATTTTTTCTTCCTGTTTAGCTATTGCATTTTTGGAAGGTAAATTAAGCTCAAGTACGGTTACACGTGAAAATACTGCTGTTATTAAAAGAAATGGAATTAGAATAACCATTAAATTTAAAAATGCAGTGATGTTTAATTCAACATCGTCACGTATGTGTTTTCGCCTGAGAAGTTTCATTCGTATCTCTTATACCTGTTTATATGCTATTGATTTTCAGATAAATCTTAAGACTAGTCTTTAGCAATCAGGTTTAAACACTTTACAGCTGCCATTTCGATGTTATCGACCAGACGTGCCGTTTTAGTAACCAGGTATGAATGAATCAGTATCAGTGGGATAGCAGCAACCAGTCCAAATGCAGTCGTGTTCATCGCTACCGAAATACTGGCAGATAATAAATCAGCTTTCTCAGCAGGGTCAGCAGAGGCAACTGCTGTAAAGGCATCAATCAGGCCTATAATGGTACCAAGTAGGCCAAGAAGTGTTGCTATATTGGCATATGTTGCCAGGTAATGGGTTCTCTGCTCTAGTTCAGGCATCACTTCCATCATGCCTTCTTCCATTGCAGACTCTATGTTTTCTCGTGGTGCATTTGTACTTTTACGTGCAAAGCCATAATTCAACATTGTTGATAATGGTGTTTTAACCGCTTCGGTTAATTTCATTGCGCGGGAATAATCTTCGGCTTTTAACATAGGTACAAGTTGTTCCCATACCTTTTTAGTTCTACCCTGTGTTTTAGTAATATAGAGGAATCGCTCAATTGCTATGGCAAGACCAATTGCTAATACCACCAGGATGATATACATAAATGTACCACCGTCTTGAAAAAAGCCTACAAAACCCATGTGAATCCCCTTTGAAATCAAATTTTTGCCAATTCTATAGCCTTTTACAGGCTCGGCAAACTATTAAATTAGCTATAAAGTAAATATACCCGTAATTCTTACAACAGTATGTTGATAAATACAGGCAGATTATATGTCTACTCTATTTATATACAGCTAAATCTGCTGCGTATAATACAGTAATAAAGAATAAATTTTAGTCATCAACATCACTATTTTTAAAGAATGCGATGGTCTTCATAAAAACCGATGAGTCATCTACAAATTGATCAGTATTGGCGGTGTTAGTGTCTAGTTGGTTACCGTCAACTCTGCGGCCATTGAACTCTTCATCAATCTTGTCAATTATTAATTTACGTTGAGATCGGTATTCATCTAAACGAATATGGTTCTGATAATAATCTTTTGAGAGTTCTCTTAATTTTGTTGAATAGCTGATATCACTCATCACCATTACCTCAATTCCCTCAAAACTCTAAAACCCGTAGCTATATCGGCGGAACCATTATGAGCTAGTGTAGTTGTTACGTCACAATCTTCCATGCTTTGTTCAAAAGAGCCACCAACTGCAACCAGTTTACGGCCTTTATCATAGACCCATTCCTGAACATTGCCTACGTAATTGACTAATCCCCAGCTATTCTGCTTACCAATATTTGTAGAAACCAGTTTACCGCCCTTTTGTATTCCACGGGTACTTAACTTGCAGTTTCTATTTGCATCAAGATTTTTGCGTCTTGATTTTGCTGCGTATACCCACTCGTTCTTAGTTGGTAAACGGTATTTCTGTCCAGATTGTTTACTTAACCATTTTATGTACGCTTTAACAACTTTAAAAGATAATTTGGATGCGGGTAACTGAGTGTCACTGCCTGTTAATGGTTTGCAGCTGCTTGATTTCTTGCAGAATGCATTAAGTTCTTTAATTGAAACTTCATATTTTCCAATAGCAAAGGTCTTAAACCTGGAGTTTCCGGGTATTACTACCAATACAGGACCTGTACCTGAATCCTTAATTTTATCTTTGCATATTGCGCGTTTGCCACGTGCACCGAGCCCAGCTAGAGATTTATCACAGGGGTCACGTGAATCTATTTCAATAGCAGCGAGAACTCTGTTAGATTTAAATATACGTAGACTATGTGCTTTAGCTTCACGTGCACGTTCAGGAAAAGCTTTACCGGTTTGTTTGATACAGGCTGCTAAAGAATTAATCAGGTTATTCTTAATGTTATTATAACGTTTTAGATCAAGTTCACGTAATTTATCTATAGCCGTTTCAAGATTCCGCATATTGAGTCTGCCTTGACACTTTAATTGATTGTTTACATTACTCAAGGCAACATCAAATAACTGAGTCTCTTTCTGTTTTGCTGATATTTTTTTAGTTGTAACTTTTTTCCTGGTTTGTTGAGCAAGCATATTGGCCTGCTCACGCTCGGCCTGTTTTGCTATTCTATTCTTGTTCTGCTCAATAGATGCGGCTATTTCTTTTGTTTTCAGGTTTAAGGCGTCATGGTCATCAGTATAACGTTTTGCATTTTCAATTAAAAGTTTCGCTTTTCTGTATTTATAAGCTTTTATAGCCGTAGTGATTTCAGCTAAATACAACTTATATGCGACTTCTTTTTGATCAATTACCCAGGGGTCTTCACCTTTTGTTAATATCAGTAAATCTTTTATATCTTTCCAGGTGGAGTCTTCCCAGGGATCAGTAAAAGTAGGGTTTTTTAATAAATTAACAAGGTCTTCTTTGTAAAAATCTATACGTATTTTTAATTCCAGTTCATTTCGAATATCAAATTCTGAATATGGGTCTACAGGTTGATCCTGAATAAATAAGAAATAACCTGTTATAACAACCGAAAGTAGCAATGCAAAAATGGTAGCCATTCTATTTGGGGCTTTAAGTTTCGGTGATATGGCTTCAATAAATTTATCAACCGATTCCATTCTGTCTTCGCGTTTAAATGAAATGGCTTTTTCGATTGCGCGCCACTGATACTTCTTGATGTTGTTAATGCGTTTTGGTTTTAATTTTTGTCTTTCTGCTTCATCAGCTGGCACTTTATTATATGGGTGTGATCCGGTAAATAACTCATATGCTACGCAACCTAGTGCATAAATATCATCACGTATATCTGGCTCTTCACCCTGTAACATTTCTAGACTGGCATATGCCGGCGTTAAGGCGCCTAAATTACCAGCATCAAATACCGTTTTATCTTCCGGGTTATCATCTAGATGTTCAACTTTAGAAACCGCTCTAGCAATACCAAAGTCAAAAACTTTTGCTAAACCTCGTTGCGTTACAAAAACATTACCGGGTTTAAAGTCTGAGTGAATTATTTTTTCAGCATGTGCATGTGACAATGCTAATGACATGCCTTTTATAATAGCCCATGCATCATCAGTTGGTAAGCCTGTAGATTTGTACTGTCTTATTAATTGATCTAGTGGTTGACCATCCATGAATTCCATGGTCATAAAAACAGTGTCACCGTCTCTGTCAAAATCGAAAACGTTCACAATATTCGGGTGAGCAATTCGTTGCGACTTTCTTGATTCTCTCTGTAAAGAAATAAAAGCTTCTGGATGAGCTTTAAATTCTTCACTTAAAACTTTTATAGCTACATAAGGATCTCGGTCCTGAGCTTCAACTTTAAGTAGATCTTTTGCTTTATAAACTATACCCATACCGCCTGCACCTAGAACACTTTCTAGTACAAAACGATCTTTTAAAATACCGTGTTCACCGACTTTTACTTCAGATGCTAAAAATTGTCCGGTTGATAAAGTTGGGTCTGTATTATCATTAGAATTTGATGCTGGCGATATTCTTGTTTTATCTTCCAGGGGTGTTACAACAGGTTTGAACTGAGTAACATCCGGTGTAGCTGAGTGTTTTTTTGCGGGCGCAATTCTGGTTTTATCATCAGCTGCCTGCGCCGGTTTTCTGGGTTGCGCTACTCGTGTTTTATCATCATCCACAGTTTGATTTGTGGTCTTCGTTGTTGGAGCTATACGTGTTTTGTCATCGTCTGATAGATTATTATCAGATTTTTTAGCTGGTGCAATACGTGTAGCGTCATCTGAAACCGGTTTTTTGGATGCAGGTATTCTAATTTTTGTTTTATCTGATTCGTTATCACTCATTATGAATCAACTTATTCCTGCGATATAACTTGGGTTGAATAGGCGGCATCAGGTTCTCCCTTTACCAGTATGACAGAAACATTATCATTAGCACCATTATCAAGTGCCCTCTTAATTAATGCGTCTATAGCTTCCTGTAGAGGTAAGCTTGATAAAATCTGCGAGATGTCATCTTTTGGTACCATGTTATATAAACCATCACTGCAAAGTAAAAAAGTGTCCCCAAGTTGTACACTGAAGACATTAATATCAATATAAATTTCAGGGCTTGCGCCGATAGCGCGAGTTATAACATTTGAGTCTGGATGCACTTCTGCTTCTTCAGGTGTTAAAAAACCTTGCTGTACAAGTTCTTCAACCTGACTATGATCACGAGATAACTGTATAAAATTATTATTACGAAAGCGGTAGAGTCGAGAATCCCCTGCCCATAAACAAACACCTACGTGGCCTTTAATTGCTAACGTAACAATAGTGCTACCAAGTGTACGGCCGTCGAGCATAATATCAGCGTATTCGAGAATGCCGTGATTAACATCTATTAATCTATCTTCAACAGAATCAATGAATTCATTAAGTGATGATTTATTAGTCACTTCAGAGAGCGACTTTACAATCATATCGCTGGCAACATTACCTGCTTCATAACCACCCATGCCATCTGCAACTGCCCAAAGTTGTACATCGGGCAGTGAGATAATAGAATCTTCATTAACTTCTCTGACCATTCCTACATTGGTTTCTTCAACGGATCGCCAACGTATCGGGCGTCTGATCGTTGTATCACTCATAAACCAGTTTCCAGATTTTGTAAATTGTAGGGAATTTTCCAGTCTCTTTGCTGCCATTGTCCATCTAACATGGATGCAATGCTACCTATGGGTGGTAATCCCTGACAACTAAATAACATCGGGCTTATTAATTGTGAGCCTGATGTTTGCCATATACTATAACTTGATAAACCAGATGTTAATGCGCCACTAAGTATATAAGGTAGTGCTGCTTTCATCGAATCTGCGCCTGCTCCTAAACCAAATAACATCGGGCCCATTTCACCCAGGTTAAAGGTAGGCTGATAAATGTCATTTGTACTCATATTTATGTCAGTGGCCATACTTATCAATTCGTCTGCATCAATACTGCCATCTAATGCGGATAGGCAATGAGACTCCAGTTCATCAAACCACTGTGTTTGTTCTAACATGAATTTAACCGGATTCACATTTGCTTCAAAAGGTTTAACTAAACTCATTGGAAAATAACGACCTACTCTATCAACACTGGGCATCATTAAACCGGCCCACATATTACTATCAATTACCCCAGGTGATAAAACAAATCGCCAGATTGGGCTGGTTAAATAAATATCCAGCCAGTCATCGCCCATTTGCTCCTGTGAGCCAGAAATAAAATGCTGTAACCATTCATCCCAAGGAGTAATGAAAGATGAATTTAAATTTCGGTATATGAAATCACCATATGCGGGCAATTTACCATAAAGTCCTATTTGTAAATCAGAATTCATATTGAGTAAATCTCTTGATTATTCTCTAAATAGTCCATTAAATGTTGTTAGGGCACTTAAATGAGCCCAGTAAATTCTGACTAAACGGGTTATTAACGCTTTTCGCTTTAATCAGATATTTTATTTGATGTTTCACTTTCGAAATTTTATTTTTTTGCTTATCTTTATTGTCAACTAATTCAGTGACAATATAAGTAACAAGATAAACATTAGATTTTCTGGTTTTCTGTATTTTTGATCTATCCTGTAACTTAAACCAGGCCCACGGGCCATCAAACACTTTTTCATGTCGGTCTTCATCAAGATCTTCAAATACAATGCGCACACGTTTATTTTCATCTTCGCCCGACCAGTGTAAATCTTTCCAGAACTTGGGCCCGTGATTATAAGTTATACGCTGATTGCCTACTTCGAGTAAGAAACGAGCATCTATTTTATCCATCTTATACGGTTTTAACTGAAACGATACACTGGGTACTTCAGGGTTTTTTCTAAAGAATACATTCTTTATGGTTTGTGCACGTTGTATCTGTTTTAAAGTTGCAGAACTTAATCCTAGTGAGTGATTGTCAACTACACGATTAGACCATCCCTTACGAGTGTTTATAAATGGTTTAACGAGTTCTGTATAAAATTTATCCATGGTTCCAGCAGGTTTAAAGAACTCACTAAAATCAAATAATGCAAGTTCATCACCAGACGAACGTTTTAGAGGGTAACGCCCCGCGAGTGCCTGAGAGTACTGACTGTAAACCTGGTTTTTCCATTCACTATTCACATACTGATGGGCTGAAGAAAGTATAATCTTCCATGTTTCATCTGAGATAGATATCAACCAGCGTTTAACCGGATCAGGTGTTTTCTTTGAGAAACTTCTTAACGAAGTAATTGCATTGCCGGCACCGCTCATATAGCGAGCTTTGGCAATTTCGTATGCCTTTTTATTTGGATCAGGCGCTACAGATATTTCCCCAAGAAAATCTTGTAGTTGCTGGACCTTCTGCACAATAGAAGTAATAGGCGCAGGTTTTTTTCCGCTTTCTCTGAGCAGAACATTCATATCTCTAAATTGCTGATCTACTTTTGTACCTTTAAACTTGTCAGCCATAAAACCAGTAACTGCGCCGGCTTTGCCTTCTCCATGATCATCATTCATATTTTGCATTAATTGTGATGATAACTGAGTGTTAGCTGCGCTTACCTGTAATATTGATAGTAATGGTGAATACACTGGATCAGTAAAACTGGCTAATACTTCAGTAGCCTGTTTAACGCTCTTGAATTCTGCTATTTTTAAAGCTTCAAAAACTTTTTTCCAGTGTGAAATATAATCAGCCATATAAAGGCCTTTAACACGTTCACTGATTTCGTCTAAATCATCTTTAACAAAATCAACCCTGGCATTTTCATCATCAGATAATACCCAGCGTTCATTAACAATATCAGCAATAACCGGTGAATCTGTAGAAAGATCTATGTTGTCATAACCTTCTTTTGTGAACATATAGGGTACTAACAATGCGCGTTCTGTAGCAGGTGTGATGGTGTAAGCATCACGCACGGCTTCGCCAAACATATTCAAAATATCAATTTTCTGATTGAATTCTGGTTTAGTTCTAATACGACTGTAGATGCGTTTATGTACAGGTACTCGAAGTAAAGTGTTTCTTGTCTGGCTCACCACACGGCTATTAAGTTGAGATGGTTTTAATTCAAGCTCAAGCAAGGCCTTTAAATGTAACTCCAGTTCTTTACGCTTAGATGCTTCACCTTGCATATTTTGCGTCCAGTCAGTAATAAACCAGTCTGAAATTAACTGTTTATCCATCTGCTCGACCTTATTGAACATAAGATATGTTCTGAAGCTACTATAAAGGTCGCCTCCCTGATGTCCCTTTTGAATTTGTTTTTCAAGGTAATCAATAATTCTAGGCAGGAATAGTTCTCTTAACTGAGCTTCATATGCATCGTTTGCAGAGTCATCTACATTACCATCATAAAGCCCCATTCCAGATAACCAAGGATGTTCATCCTGATCATAAACAATGCTTGCTTTTGCTAATGCATTAAGAGTAGGTAAGACGACACGTAAATCTTTATTCCATAAGTTAAGGCGTTTATTTTCGGCATTAAATTCTGCGATATAAGACTCGACCTCAGACATATACATATTATGTCGGGTAATACTACCTGCCCATACGGTTAATAAACCAATTGTTACTAATGCAATAGACGCATATGCGGCACGTTGAGCCCATTTGATAATGATTTCAAATTTACGATTAGAACCAACAAGTTCAGACTCTGGAAAGATAACTTCTCTAAATAGATTGCCAAGAAAGTAACTTTTTCCCTGTGCGTGTTGTAGCTGAACATTTTCGCGCCCAAAACCAAAGTTTGAAGACACCGAAGACATCATTCTATCTATTGGCGTGCCATCCTGAGTACCACTGGTAAAATAAATGCCACGTAAATATGGCTGGAATTGAAATCTGTTTTTAACGAATGTCTGTTTTACAAAACTGTCGATAACGGTTTTAAGATTTTCAACCTGCTGTGGAAAACCCTGTATCGCAGCGCGACGTTTAACGTCACGTTCTGCATGAATTCGAGATAACTCTCTTGAATAAAGTCTTTCCAGTAACTTATTATATTCTGCGTCTAGATAATCAAAGTCAGGACTTTGAGAAGGCTTTGGTGCGTTGGGTAAAGATATTCCCCATACCTGCTCTCTTTCTTCTTTACTTAAGTCTTCAAAGTAATCAGTAAAGCCAGAAGCAAGGTCGGCTTTGGTGAACATCAGGTATATTGGAAAACGAATTTCAAGTTTTTCCATTAACTCATCAATACGTGTTCTAATAACTTTTGCGTGTTGAACTCGCTCTTCTTCAGTTTGCAAAAGTAAATCGTGAATACTGATTGCGATAATAGCGCCATTAATCGGGCGGCGACGGCGATTTCTTTTTAGCAATGATAAAAAACCTTCCCATGCACTACTATCGACAACTTTGTGGCTATCCTGAGTTGTATAACGCCCAGCGGTATCAATTAGTACCGCTTCATTGGTAAACCACCAGTCACAGTTACGTGTGCCGCCTATGCCCTGTAAGGCGCCTTTACCAAATTGTTCGGCAAGCGGAAAATCAAGACTTGAATTCACTAATGCTGTAGTTTTACCTGACCCCGGGGGGCCAATAATGATGTACCAGGGTAGTTCGTAAAGTGCCTTTTTGCTGCCTTTACCACTAAATTTTAGTTTCTTTAAAGTAGATAACGCATCAGAAAAGCGCTGGTTCATTTGCTGCATTTCTTCTGATGTCTGATTAGATGAACCATCAAGTACAAGTGACTCCTGATTGCTTTCAAGGTCGCCAACCAGGTCGTCATTTTGTTTTTTATTCATCAATTGAATGCGAAGATTATTAAGCCCCCATAATATTGCGAGTATGATGATCGCAACTAACCGAGCCACTACACTTCCAAGGGGGGCTGAGTTGTCTTCTCCAAATTTTATCATTGGCCCAATAAACCAGACCATGATAGATAATGCTAATAAACCGATAAGGGATATGACTATTTTGTTTTTAAAAAACTCTGCGATTTTTTTCATAAATTTTAACTATTATTATTTTATATTTAAATAAAGATTAAGTAGCTTAGTGACTTGTCTTTACGGATTTATTAAAATTACTTTATTTCAGGGGTCTTACGTGCAACAGTTCGCATATCGGTAATTTCATCTAACTGTTTTACTACTGGTGAAGATGATTCATAAAGCCAGATTCTAAACCCGGAATAACTAAGAAATAATATTGCGCCCACAATGCTACCAATAACCCACATAGGGACATAATCAGCTAGTGAGTTCCTGGTTTTACCTAAACCACGCCAGCTTGGTGATAATGAACGTTCATATTCACCCCTTTGACGACGTATTATATTAAACAGATCATCGCGCATTTGTTCAATCATATCGCGGCCACGATGTATTACTCTGTATTTTCCTTCAAAACCCAGACTTAAAAGAATGTACATCAGTTCGAGAATATATAAATTCTCTGCAGGCTGTTCTTTCATTCGATCGAGTATAAGAAAGAATTTTTCACCGCCTGAGGTTTCATTGTGAAATACACTTAGTAGCGTTCTCTGTGGCCAGGCACTTTCACTGCCCCAGGGCGTGTTCAAAACAGCTTCATCAAGCGCAACGCACATGGCGTATCTGGCTGATAAAACAACTTCAGGTTTAATCCCCGTTTGTTTGGCTGTGTTTTCGAAGCTTTTAAGTTCATTTACCATCCGCTGATGTAAACCACCTACATCAGGGTGAGAAACAGAAGTGCGAGTTTTTTCAAATACCGCAATTAAAGTTGATGCGGCATTAACTAACGGGTTTAGCCCGCTACTTGTACTAAAGTATGCGTTTGCAGAACCTGCTGCTGCCTGTGCCTGAACAGGTTGTTGCTGTTGATAAGCCGGCGGCGACTGCGGTGGCTGTTGCGCAGGTTGTTGTATTGGCTGTTGCGGTGGTTGTTGAGCACCACCTCGCCCACCAGGCATAGGTCTGATAACGGTTCGATCGCCATCTACCGATGGTTGTCTGAATACTGTCTTGTCAGAATCATCTGATGACATTATGTGCTCCGAATTTAAGTGCTAAAAAAGGTATTTCTTAAAATATATTTATGTAAGTTACTATTGGCGAACTGCCCAGAACTCAATTTCCAGTCCTGGGAAATCACCACCAATATGTAACGCGAAACCACCTGAATGTTTTAACTCGTTCCAGAAGTCACTCTGTTGGTCTAACTGGAAGTATGTATACCCGGAGTGAAATGGAATTTGCCGAGGTGCTACAGGTAAAGGTTTAATTGCAATACCCGGCATTGCCGCATTTACCAGCTGACGAATTCGTTCAACCGGTCCAATTTTAATTTGTGCAGGTAAATGTGTACGTAATGCATCTTCTGGAACATCTGCTCGTACTGATAATACAAACATAGCGGTACCAATAAGTGATCTGTCAGCAATTTCTGCAACACGAATGCCGTACTTTTTCTCAACCAGATTAAGAGAAACTGCTGTTTGTTCGTAAACCATACTTAAACAGTTTCTAAGCTCGGTAATAACGGGCGTAAAAGTAGCCTGTAAATCATCGTGTAGATAAGCCGGAAAACTGGGTGTTCGTTTATTTTTACTAACAAAGGTCGAAAGTTCACCAACCATTTGTACTGACTCGGCAAATAAATCGACTGGATGTAAACCATTCATTTTTAAAAGATGATTTGACATGGGTTCAAGGCGATTAATTAATTGCAGCATCATATAATCGGCTACTTCAGCAGTGCCGCCGCGATTAGTGTCAGCAAGTCTGCCTGCAATAGCTTCACCACGGTGATGTAATAAACCTATCAGTTCTGTTAAAAAACCCGTTAACTTTGGTGATTTCTTGCAATCAAGACAGGTTGCAATATAACTGTCATCTAAAAGAACGTTTTTATCTTCTCGTGATTC
>JAPHRB010000132.1 GCA_026197015.1 Gammaproteobacteria bacterium
ACTTTGATTCATATTAATCAGATTATTCATAAATCAACGCCGTTACTGGAGGAGAGTTAGTGTCATATATTCTGGATGCGCTTAAAAAATCAGACCAGGAGCGTAAACGTGGTGATGTGCCAAATTTGCAAACAGTTCATATACCTATGAGTGTAGAGCCGCAGACGCCTGTTTTATTGTACGGTTTTATTTTTTTATTGGTAATCGCCCTGGCTTTTGTTATAGGGCTTGTTGTATCAAATCATGAAAGTGGTGAAATTCAAATTATAGATACAAATAATCATTTGCAGGAAAAAGGTGAAGTTAGTGATAAAAATATGGCTACTTCTATACAGTCAGGTGAGGAATTAACTGAAGCGTCTGTTAAGGAAGGGCTAGCTGCACCTTCAAATAAAACACTGTTACAACAATCAGCTGAAGAAAATATACAAAAGGATACACGGATAAACTTAAAACCAGTCCCTGCAGAGATAGAAACGGCGTATTCAGAAATTAATAAAGCAGATTTAAATGATATACCTTATCTGCATGAGTTGCCTGATTATCGGCAACAGTCTGTGCCAGAGATGAGTTTTGCAGGGCATATTTACTCAGCTGATTCATCAAATCGCAGTGTTATCATTAATGGAGCAGCAATGTCAGAGGGTGATGTGATTGTGCAGGGGCTTAATGTAGTTGAAATCACCCAAACGGGTGTTGTGTTTAGTTTGCATAATGAGTTATTTAAAATGGATATTTTGCAGGACTGGCCATTTGAATAGAGATAAAAGTTGTTTTAACGGCTTCATAGAGTGTTTTTACTTTATTTTTTAGATATTTAGTCTAATCTTATATACAGCAGAACCATAAAGAGATCTGCAATATTAGGGTTTAATAATTTACACGCAGCTTGACGTAGGAAAATGCATGGCAAAAATACTCATCGTAGATGATTCACAAACCCAGATTCAGTCACTTATGAAAATTCTGGCTAAAAATGGCCATGAAACAATCACGGCTGAAGATGGCGACTCAGCCGTGACAGTTGCTCGTGAAGAGCTACCTGATTTAATATTAATGGATGTAGTGATGCCTGGTCTAAACGGGTTTCAGGCAACACGCCATATTACAAAAACTGAAGGTACGCAGCATATTCCAGTAATTATACTGAGCAGTAAAGATCAGGAAACGGATAAAGTATGGGCTGAAAGGCAGGGTGCTAGTGGTTACCTTATCAAGCCGGCATCTGAAGATGAATTAATGTCGCTGATTAATAAACTCTTATAATCTAATTAGCATTTAAGAACAAAGAACTAGACAGGCATCCTGGTGCGCGTTTTATTAATTAACGCTGAATTTACTTGCCCTGATAAAAGTTGCAAATAATTTGAAACTAGAAGATTTAAAGGAGTATATATGACTACAGGAAGCATGATTACTATCGCTTTAATAGTAGTGTTTGTGATTTACTTGATCGCAATTTATAACAATTTGGTTGCATATAGAAATAAATTTAAAAATGGCTTTGCAAATATTGATAATCAGCTGCAATTACGTTACGACCTGATACCCAATTTGATTGAAACAGCAAAGGCATATATGGGGCACGAGAAAGAAACACTTACTCGGGTTATTGAAGCAAGAAACAAAGCCTCTGATGTTTCAAAAGCGGCAGCATTACACCCTGAAGATGCTGCAGCAATGAAAAAATTAGCAGCAGCTGAAACTGCTCTGTCTGGTTCGATGTTACAGTTTTTTGCGTTGACAGAAAGTTATCCTGATATAAAAGCCAACCAGACTATGGAAAAGCTAATGGAAGAATTAAGTACGACAGAAAATAAAGTTGCTTTTTCACGTCAGCGATATAACGATGATGTCATGCAATATAATACATATCGGGAGCAATTTCCCAATTTCATTATTGCGAATAATGGCGGTTTTAAAGAAGCCGCATTATTTGAAATAGAAAATGAAGAGTATAAAAAACCTGTGCGGGTTGATTTTAACTAAAAGCTGTTTCTTAAGTTTAATGTTGTAACTAGAAGAATGATTTGAAATGAAACCTTGTTCTTCTTCATCATTACTATAATGCAGTGTAAATTTAGATGGTAAAAATGGACTTCTTCAGTCAGCAGGAAAAAGCAAAACGTTATACTAAAGTATTATTGTTGTATTTTTTTCTGGCGATAAGTTTCATCGTTATTGCCGTAAATGTTGTTATCTATTACTTTTTCATGTTTCTTGAATTCTATCCCTATACACCGGCAGACTGGTTCTCCGGCAGTGCTGTTTATTATATTTCAGGGGCAACCTGTCTCTTAATATTATCGGGTAGTGTATATCGTTGGTTAAAATTGAAATCAGGTGGTCACGCGGTTGCTGCTATGGTTGGAGCTAAAAAACTTGATTTACATACCTCTGATAACAAAAAAAGGCAATTAATACATGTTGTGGAGGAAATGTCGATTGCATCAGGCGTACCCATTCCTGGTTTATATGTGATGGAAGATGAGTCGGCTATAAATGCATTTGTTGCTGGTTACCTGCCAACTGAAGCGGTAATGGTTGTAACAGAGGGAGCGATAAATAATTTTACCAGAAATGAAATGCAGAGCGTTATTGCACATGAGTACAGCCATATATTAAATGGTGATATGCAAATAAATATTCGCTTAATGTCAATGTTGGCCGGAATTTTAATGATTAGCTCGCTTGGGCATCTGTTAATAAGAGCTGAGAGTCGTTCTTATTCCAGTAAAAAGTCAGGTGGTCTGATGGCTTTAGGTTTTCTGTTTCTATTGGTTGGATATATTGGCGTTTTTTTTGGTCGATTGATAAAAGCGGCGGTGTCCCGTCAGCGTGAATACCTGGCGGATGCAGCATCAGTGCAATACACAAGAAACCCCGACGGCATGACGTCTGCTTTAAATAAAATTAGAGAAGCTAACGTAGGTTCTTATATGAAAAGTGCCTACGCTGAAGATATGAGTCATATGTGTTTTGCGCAAACATTTAATATGCTGGTTACCAGCTGGATGGCTACACACCCGCCATTACTTGACAGAATAAAACGAATTGATCCCACTTACGTTGCAAGAATAAAAGCCCGCGATTTAAATAAAAAATACAATAAAAAAACAGATAATGACACTGATATAACAACAGCCAGTGGTGGAATAAGCGCGTCTGAAAATTCTGTTTTAGGTTCGGTTATGAATTTTTCAGAGGTAATTAATCCTGAGGCTGTTACATCGAGTGAATTACTGGATACAGCAGGTAATATAGATGAGCCACATATAGAGTTTGCAGTTGAAATTCATAATTCATTTAGTGATGACCTAATGCAGTCAATACATCTGCTTGAAACAGCAAAAATGATTGTATTAAATTTGATTCTTGTAAGAATGAATTTTGATGAGGGAATAAAATTTCTAAGAAGGTATGTTAATGAAAATGAGCTAGGTGTTATAGACAGGTTTAATAAAGAAATAACTGTTTTAGAAAATTTTCAGCGGTTACCTTTATTTGAGCTTTTATTGCCAACACTTAAACAGATGGAAGACGCTGAAAAAACTGATTTTTTAATATTATGCGAAAAACTCATTAAATCAGATAAGCGATATACTCTATTTGAGTTTGTTTTACTTAGCATGTTAAAGAAAAACCTGTCGCCTGATTCAGGTAAAGACATAAAGATAAAATATTATTCTTATAAATCGGTTGATAAAGAGTTGCAGCTAATATTTTCAGTAATGGCTCATAGTAGCCAGTCTGAAGAAAGTATGCGTATTCAATCATATAACAAAGTTAGTCAGGGTTTTTCAATGAACGCTGCAGGTGGGAACTTGAAGTTACTTGATTTTAAAGATATCACGCCTGCTAAGTTGACGATTGCATTTCAACGATTGTCACAACTATCACCGATACTGAAACGTAATGTTTTAGAGTCAAGCGCAGATATTGCAATGCATGATGGGCAACTAAAATATGCAGAAGCCGAATTGCTGCGTGCAATAGGCGATTTACTGAATTGCCCCTTGCCGCCATTATTGCCTCAGGCAGTTAATTGAAGTGAATGATTGTGAGGTAGGTTGTATCTGTATTATTGATGTTAGAAGCAAAATCTACAGTCGTACGTTAATTATTACCGTTAGTCGTGTGCATTGTGAAGTCACTCACAGGAGTTTGTCTAAAGATTAGTTATTTGTATTGAGTGGGCGATAATAGATATATCGTAACTAGAAAAGGAGCAGAAAGATGCAACTCGCTCAATATGTATTAATTAGCGCAACTTTTTTTGTGTTAGTTCTAGCTTATGCTATTGGAAATCTCTAAATTTGCTATAATTGTTCGTCTAAATTGTTACCAAGCTTGAATAGATGAATCGAAAATTTTCAGTTGCGCCCATGTTGGACTGGACAGACCGACATGCGCGTTTTTTTTTACGCCTTATTACCCGGCACTCTCTCTTATATACTGAGATGATTACTACCGGAGCTATAATTCACGGTGATCGCTCACGTCATTTAGATTATAACCAGGAAGAGCATCCTGTCGCTATTCAATTAGGCGGTAGTGAGCCTGATGATTTGGCAAACTGTGCAAAGATAGCTGAAGATTATGGTTATGATGAAATTAATTTAAATGTGGGGTGTCCTAGTAACCGGGTTCAATCAGGTATGTTTGGAGCCTGTTTAATGGCTAAACCTGAGTTAGTTGCTGAGTGTGTAGCGGCAATGCAAAATGTTGTTAATATTCCTGTCACGGTTAAACATCGAATTGGTATAGATGAAAATGACTCAGTAGAAGAATTGTTTGAATTTGTAGAAGTGGTATCAAAATCAGGCTGCAACTCTTTTATTGTGCACGCCAGAAAGGCCTGGTTAAATGGCTTAAGCCCTAAACAGAATCGAGATATACCGCCCTTGCGTTATAATGTTGTACATGAATTAAAGCAGTCTATGCCGCAGCTTGATATAGTCATTAACGGTGGAATTTGTGACCTTGAAACAGCTGAAGAGCAGATGAAATATGTTGATGGTGTAATGATGGGGCGAGAGGCTTATCATAATCCATATTTATTATCAGAAGTAGATCAGCGTTTTTATGAATCAGATCAAAAGGTGTTAACTCGGTTTGAGATTATTGAGGCGTTATATCCGTATATAGAAAAAGAGCTTTCAAAAGGTGTAAGATTACACTCTGTAACAAGACATATTCTGGGCTTGTTTAATGGGCTGCCAGGTGCAAAAAAATGGCGACGATATTTGTCTGAAAATGCGACTAAACGCGAAGCAGAAATAGACGTTTTATACAAATCTTTAGACTATCTAAAGTAACCTTGGCTGGTTTGAAATAAGTCGACTTTACACGGCCTTTCATTGCATACGATGTCTCTGTGGCAAATATAATTATGCAGCTAATAATTCATAGCAATCAAACTGGTTTATGTAGAAAATGAATCGAAAAATAATTCATATAGATATGGATGCTTTTTTTGCTGCAGTAGAGCAACGTGATTACCCGGAGTTAAGAGGACAGGCTGTTGTTGTGGGGGGCAGCCCCGATAGCAGGGGTGTCGTTGCTACCTGTAGTTATGAGGCAAGAAAATTTGGTATTCATTCGGCAATGCCTTCATCCCGGGCATATCAATTGTGTCCGCATGCAAAATTCGTCTCGCCACGTTTTTCTGCATACAGGCAGGCTTCAGAAGAAATTCATAAGGTATTTAAACAATACACCAATATTGTTGAGCCATTGTCATTAGATGAGGCGTATCTTGATGTAAGTGAAGCTGATTTTTTTAATGGCTCTGCAACATTAATCGCCAGTGAAATAAGATCTGATATTTATAAATCGATACAGTTAACGGCTTCAGCAGGAATTGCATACAATAAATTTCTGGCTAAGCTTGCATCAGATCAAAATAAGCCTGATGGTCAATTTGTGATTAAGCCAGGTGAGGCAGAAGTATACCTGGATGCTTTGCCCATAGGTCGATTTTATGGCGTGGGAAAGGTGACCGAATCAAAAATGCAGGCATCGGGGATAAAAACGGGAGGAGATTTAAAGAACAAAACATTAGTTGAGTTGCAAAGGCTATTTGGTAATTCGGCAGAATATTATTACAATATTTCGCGTGGCATTGACCACCGTCCAGTTTCATCAAACTATGTACGTAAATCATTGGGTTCTGAAACTACGTTTCAAAGTGATATATCTGATATAAATGAAATGTTAAATCATTTGACAGATTTATTAAAAGAGGTGTTGAAAAGTTTGTCAAATAGAAAATTGCTAGCTTATACGATTACTATTAAGGTAAAATACGCTGACTTTACACAGGTAACGAGAAGTTACACTAGTGATGCAGTGATATCTGTAGATAATAAAGCCAGGCAACTGATTCCAGTTCTATTGGCCAAAACTGACGTTAATAAAAGGCCTGTTCGCTTGCTGGGGGTGTCTTTTTCTAATTTGACCAGTAGTGACAATGTTTTTGATAGTGGGCAGATGTTATTGTTCTGAATTAAAATATTTATGCGTTTGTTTTTTCAAATAAATATGCTTAAGAAGTTGCTTAGTTAGAGTGTGCTTTTTTGCTATTAAGCATGCTTCTGGTATGCAGGTAAGTGCTGAAAATTTGATAATAAAACTACGATAAGTTTAGTCTATTAATTTTAGTTTAAGTTATACCTCTTTTGTTTTTTTATGGTCTGGGACATTTTTGATATAATTATGCGTTCATTAAAATTATTTTTTCTTGTTTTTTGTTTCAATGTAAATTTTGTTTGCGCTGAAGAGTTATCCGCCTATGAGTCTTGTCTGTTAAAAAAAATACAGAGTGCAGATGTAAATAAAGCAGCAAATGAAATTATTAAAGAGTGTGAAAAGAGTGCTCATACAAAACAGGGGACTGACGAAAAAACATATCAATATTCAGCGATAGAAGAAAGGCTGGAAATTGATAAAAGCAATGAGTTTAAACCATTCACGTTAATGGCTTTTAAACCCAATTACATTATGCCGCTTGTTTATAATCGATCTGGTTATGATGCTAGTGTCTACCAGCAACTACCTGAAGAACAAGATTCGACATTTGATAATGCCGAAGCACAGTTTCAAATTAGTATTAAAACGCCCTTGGCGGTCAATCTATTTAATAAAGATATCATTCTTTATACAGCTTATACGAGTCGATCATTTTGGCAGGTCTATAATAGTAGGTTGTCGCGCCCGTTTAGAGAAACCAATCATGAGCCGGAAATCTGGTTACAAACAACAAGAAGTACCAGTTTTATGGGGTTTGATAACCGTATAAATATGCTTGGGGTTTCCCACCAGTCAAATGGGCGTAGTAATGTTTTGTCGAGAAGCTGGAATAGAATTTATGCCACATTTAGTTTTGAGAAAGAGTCCTCTGTCTTTGTTGTAAAACTCTGGAAGCGTTATGATGAAAGTCCTGAGGATGATGATAATCCCGATATAACAGATTATATGGGACATGGTGAGTTCCGTTACATTTATAAAAAAGATAGCCAAACCTTTAATCTTATGACACGCAATAATATAGAGTCGGGTTTTGAGCGAGGCGCTACTGAGTTAAGCTGGAGTTTTCCAATTGGTAAAAGAAAAGACCTGCGAGGCTATATTCAGGTTTTTACAGGTTACGGGGAAAGCCTGATTGATTACAATCAGTCAGTTAATAGAATAGGTTTTGGTATATCACTCTCTGACTGGTTATAAATATGAATAAATCTATTGGTAGTAAATCCACCAGCTTATATTGAAATTTACATCTGGTGATGCGGCGTTTTTAATGTCTTCAACAATAGAAAAGTCTAATTTGTGTTTTTTGTTTAAATGGTAGGTGCCACCAAAAGTGAGTTGAATTACGTGGCTTAGAAATTCAAGATTTGAATCGTAGAGTGCGCTATGAAAATCAACTTGTGTTTTTAGCTCGATATTTTTCCAGGGCTGAAATTTAATACCCGCATTACCGAATACAGCCCAGTTCTTCTGGATGTTTTCTAAAATATCACTGTTGCTCATATATAACAGACCGGCCTGGCCATATAACCAGCGAGTATCTGTTAAGCCAAGATCAGTTGTAACCCATGCGGCAATGTCTGTGGCGCCACTGCCTGTGAATTTATCTTCATCACCAGTAGGTAATTTAAGGCTAAGCCAGTAACTGAGAGCATGTTGTTCTGAGCGCTCTGCTTGCCAGGCAATTTGCATTGAAATATCACCTAAAGATTGTTGTCTGGAACTAATATCAGCCAGAGCTGAGTTGTTATGAGTAAGATTAATATTGATTTGATCATTTGGAAAATCGGGCCTTATGTATTCAGGCAGGCCAAGTGTCTGGTGGTATGAATCAATTGCACCATCAAGAATGCCACCACTGTGAACAATGTAAGGAAGTTGTAAACGGAACATCCAGTTTTCTTTAAAAGCATAGTCGTATAAAAAATTTACATGCCATGTTTCAACGTCAATGAATAGTCTATCGGTACTATTTGATTGGGCGTTAATTGTATTGCTGATATTAAACGAGTTGATCCAGCGAGAGTTGTTGTTATCGAGTAGTAAAGCTGAGCTTGCCAGTGGTAGCCCGAAAATTAATGAAAATGGGCTTTCATTTCTGGTTAACAGGGGTGAGGGATGTTCTGCAAAACTATTCTGGAAAGTAAAAAACAAAAGGCATAAAAAAAACCCGCTAGTTATATAACTAGCAGGTTTTTTAGAGTGATACATAAACAAGTCTTATTTCATACTTGAGTAGTATGCAGCCAGGTTATCCATGTCTGCATCAGACAGTGGCTTAGCCATTGCGTTCATAGTAGGGTCTTTACGATCGCCCGCTTTGAATGCTTTAAGTTGCTTAACTATGTAAGCCGCTTTCTGACTTTTAAGATTTGGGTAAAGAGGTATCATGCTGACACCAGTTGCGCCGTGACAAGCTGCGCAGCTTGCTGCTTTTGTTTTGCCTTTAGCTGCATCGCCAGCTGCCATAGCGGAAGAAGCTGAAACTGCTAGTACAGCGGCTGCCAGCATTGTTAAAACTTGCTTTTTCATCGTTATCTCCAGGTCGTGTTATTACACGATTATTAAATTAGCAGCAAGATTTTCGCAGAGCAGAGACTTAATGTAAATTAAGATTTTCTGATATTGCTCATTATAGATTTTATAATGTAAAAATAGTGAAGTAATTCAAAGGTTTGAAGATGTTTGTTTGGTGTATCGGAGTATTTTTAATGTTACCAATAGCGGTATTTTTGCTGAATGTATATGTGTTTTAAGCCTGAAACCGGCTTAATTTGTAAAATATTGCATATTAGTTGCCCTAAACGAGCTGAATCAGCTGAAAATCATGTCAGTATCGGGTAAAGTGAGCGGCTTATTAAACTTGGCACCAATTTACTTTAATGGTGAGGAAACGAAACATGGCTGATTATAAAATTGCACCTTCTATATTATCTGCCGACTTTGCACGCTTAGGCGAAGAAGTCGACAATGTAATCAAATCTGGTGCGGATATCGTGCACTTTGACGTAATGGATAACCATTATGTACCTAATCTGACAATTGGTCCCCTGGTCTGTGATGCTTTACGCAAACATGGTGTTACAGCAGAAATTGATGTTCATTTGATGGTTAAACCTGTTGATCGCATTATTCCTGATTTTGCCGAAGCGGGAGCGAGTTACATTACATTCCACCCTGAAGCATCTGAGCATATTGACCGTACATTACAAATGATACGTGAATTAGGCTGTAAATCGGGTTTAGTATTTAATCCTGCAACACCATTAGATTGTTTAAAACATGTAATGGATAAAGTAGACGTGATTTTACTAATGTCAGTTAACCCCGGGTTTGGCGGACAGTCATTTATCCCTGAAACGCTAAATAAGTTACGTGAAGCGCGTAAATTAATTGATGAATCAGGTTATGATATTCGACTTGAAATAGATGGTGGCGTGAAAGTAGATAATATCCGTGAAATAGCCGAAGCAGGTGCGGATATGTTTGTTGCGGGTTCAGCTATTTTTGGTGCCAAGAATGATGCTGATGCAAATGTATATGATACTGTTGTTGGCAAGATGCGTGACGAATTAGCAAAAGCGTAATGAGTACTGGAAGGCATAACCTGTTACTGGTTATGCCTTTTACTATAAAGAATACCCCCGGAAGAATTAGAGTATGATGAATAAACCTAAAATGGTATTGATTGATGTAGATGGTACCCTGGTCGATAGTGTGCCGGATCTGGCATATTGTGTTGATGAAATGATGAAACAGCTTGGTATGCCAGAGTATGGCGAAGAAAAGGTGCGTAACTGGGTTGGTAATGGTGTAGAGCGTTTAACACGCCGTGCTTTAATTGGTCAGCTTGACGGTGAGCCAGACGAGGCCTTGTTTGAAAAGGCTTATCCTGTTTTTCTTGATTTATATGATAAGAATGTTTGTGAACGAAGCTGTTTATATGATGGTGTGCGTGAAGCGCTGGACTTTTTAAAAACAACCGATGTAAAAATTGGCTGTGTTACCAATAAAAATTCCCAATTTACACTGCCTATTCTTGAGAAGTTGGGTATAAAAGATGATTTTGAAATTATAGTTTGCGGTGATACCCTGACTAAGAAAAAGCCTGATCCGTTGCCATTATTACATTCGGCGGAGCAGTTAGGCGCGAAACCCGAAGAGTCATTAATGTTAGGTGATTCAATGTCTGATGTAAAAGCTGCGCGAGCGGCTGGTTTTAATATCATTTGCATGTCATATGGTTATAATCACGGTGAAGATATTCGTGATTACAATCCAGATGCAGTTGTAGATTCTATGGCTGAAATTAAAAACCTGATTAACTGGTAAGTTTGAGAAAACAAACATAGAAAAACAGAGTTCACAGAGTATGTGTTGTCAAAGTGAACACCTTTATAAAGCATGAGAATAAATGTTTAATACAATGAAATTTTTTAGACAAAAAAACAAATATTTATACGCTTCCTGGCTATGCTGAACGCCGCTTATTGAAATAACGTGTATAAATATAAAGTCTGGAAAATATCATGACACCTGAAGCTTTTGAAAAACTTAAAAATAAAAACCACACCCATGTTCCCCTGGTGCATGAAGTGTTGGCCGATCTTGATACCCCTTTAAGTGCTTATCTTAAATTAGCAAATGCCCCTTATTCCTATCTGTTTGAATCAGTTCATGGTGGAGAAAAATGGGGGCGTTACTCAATCATTGGTTTGCCCTGCACAAAACGGATTAAAATATTTGGCAAAAAAATTATTATCGAAAACGATAATAAAGCTTCTGAAACGTTTGAGGTAGAAGATCCATTGCAGTGGATTGAGGATTATCAAAAAACATTTAATGTCGCTGAAATCGACGGTTTACCAAAATTCACTGGTGGTTTAGTTGGCTACTTTGGGTATGAAACAATTCGTTACATCGAGCCCAGGTTGGCGGGTGTAGAAAAGCCAGATGCGATCAACACGCCAGACATTCTTTTAATGTTATCTGAAGAAGTTGTTGTGTTTGATAACTTAAGTGGCAAATTGTACTTTATTATACTTGTAGATCCTGCTCAGAAGAATGCTTATGACGATGGTCAAAAGCGATTATATGAATTAGAGAAAAAGCTTCATCAGACTGTTCCTGTTTATCGTCCTTCAATGAAAAGTATACAGGTAAATGAGGAGGATTTTATTTCCGGGTTTACTGAAGAGGGTTATAAAAAGGCGGTTGCTAGGGCCAAGCAATATATTGTTGATGGTGATGTTATGCAGGTCGTGTTGTCGCAACGCATGAGCATACCCTACAGTGCTGAACCATTGGATTTATACCGTTCATTACGTAGTTTAAATCCATCTCCTTATATGTATTTTCTAAATCTGGATGATCATCATGTTGTGGGTTCGTCGCCTGAAATATTAGTGCGCCTTGAGGATAATGAAGTAACCGTTAGGCCAATAGCGGGAACAAGACCAAGAGGTTTAAACGAAGTAGATGATCTGGCATTAGAAAAAGAGCTGCTTGCTGACCCTAAAGAACTAGCAGAGCACTTAATGTTAATTGATCTGGGTAGAAATGATGCTGGTCGTGTAAGCGAAATAGGTAGCGTCGAGTTAACTGATAAAATGATAGTGGAGCGATATTCTCATGTTATGCATATTGTCTCAAACGTAACCGGCAAGTTAAAAGAAAAACTGTCCGCAATGGATGTTTTACGGGCCACCTTTCCAGCGGGAACAGTAAGTGGTGCGCCTAAAATCAGAGCCATGGAAATAATTGATGAGTTAGAGCCTGTTAAACGAGGTATTTATTCAGGCGCTGTCGGTTACCTCTCCTGGAATGGAAATATGGATACGGCTATCGCTATTCGAACAGCGGTTATAAAAGATAAAACGTTAACTATTCAAGCTGGCGCAGGTATCGTTTACGACTCTATACCGGAAAATGAATGGGCCGAAACCATGAATAAAGGTCGTGCGGTTTTTCGTGCTGTAGCTATGGCTGAAGCAGGCCTTGATGGGGCGCATAGGTAATCGATATGATGTTGATGATTGATAATTATGATTCATTTACATATAACCTGGTTCAGTACCTTGGTGAGTTGGGTGCCGATGTGCAGGTCCATAGAAATGATCAAATTAGTTTGCAGGAAATAGAAAATTTAAAACCTGAGCGCATCATGATCTCACCTGGCCCATGTACGCCAAACGAAGCAGGTGTTTCTATGCAAGCTATTGAAAAGTTTGCAGGTAAACTGCCAATTTTAGGTGTCTGTTTGGGGCATCAAAGTATAGGTCAGGTATTTGGTGGAAAAATTATTCATGCAAAAAAAATTATGCATGGTAAAACCTCGATGATTCATCACAATAATTCAGGGGTTTTTTCGGGTCTAAAAAACCCGTATGTGGCAACTCGATACCACTCGTTGGTTATAGAAAAAGAAAGCTTACCAGATTGTCTTGAAATTACTGCATGGACTGAAAATGAAGATGGCAGTATGGATGAAATCATGGGCGTGCGTCATAAAGAGTTTGCTATAGAGGGTGTGCAGTTTCATCCTGAATCTATACTGACAGAGCATGGGCATGATTTGTTGAGGAATTTTTTACAAACTTAAGCATTGCCGCAGAGACTCGGAGGTCGCAGAGGTTATGGCGTTAAATAAATTATCTGAAATTATTATTGCTGCTGCTATTGAGGTTCATAGAAATATTGTCCCCGGATTGTTAGAGTCTGTTTATCAAAAATGTTTGGTATATAAGTTAGAATCGAAAGGATTTGCTGTAGCTACAGAAGTTAACTTACCGATTTAATATAAACAGTTGAAGGTAAAAGAAGGCTTTAGGTTGGATATAGTTGTTGATATCACTAATGTTATTGGGCCCAAGCGGTGGATAGATTTAATTCAATTTATACGGCACAACTAATATCGTATTTAAAAATGGGTGGTTACCCTCCAGGTATATTAATAAACTTCAATCTGCCAATGCTGTACAAGGTATAAAGCAAATAACAAATAAACACCTGTGACCTCTGCGTCTCTGTGGCAAAAAAAGGTATAAAAATGGATATACAATCAGCAATAAAAGCGGTTACTGAAAAACAGGATTTAACCCGTGATGAAATGACGCAGGTTATGAATTTAATCATGACAGGGCAGGCAACTGATTCACAAATAGGTGGTTTTTTAATTGGTTTGCGCATGAAGGGCGAGACCATAGATGAAGTAACAGCCGCAGCTTCTGTTATGCGAGAGCTTTCTACTAAAGTTTCCGCACCTGATGAATTTCTGGTAGACACATGTGGCACTGGTGGAGATTCTTCGGGCAGTTTTAACATATCTACTGCTTCCGTTTTTGTTACAGCGGCGGCAGGTGCGCATGTGGCCAAGCATGGTAATCGTTCAATTTCCAGTAAATCCGGTAGTGCTGATGTGCTGGAAACTGCAGGTGTGAATTTAGATATCACACCTGAACAGGTTGCAGATTGTATTGAAAATGTGGGTGTTGGTTTTTTATTTGCTATTAAACATCATGGTGCAATGAAGTATGCAATTGGGCCCAGAAAAGAAATGGCAGCGCGTACTATTTTTAACGTACTTGGGCCGTTAACGAATCCTGCGTCTGCACCTAATCAGGTTATAGGTGTTTACAGTAAAGAATGGGTTGAACCTTTGGCTCAGGTATTGAAAAAACTGGGAAGTCGCCATGTAATGGTTGTTCATGCTGATGACGGTATGGACGAAATTAGTATTGCGAGTGCGACATCTGTTGCAGAATTAAAAAATGGTGAAATTACTACTTATAGTATTCAGCCCGAAGATTTTTCCATGAACAGAGCTGACTTGTCAGACATTAAAGCTAAAGACTCAGATGAGAGTTTACAAATAATTAAATCAGTTTTCGATAACCAGGATGGTGCGGCTAAAGACATTGTTTGCCTGAATGCGGGAGCCGCTATTTATGTGTCGGGGTTGACTGATTCATTAGCCGCGGGCGTTGAAAAAGCAAAAGCAGTAATAGCGGATGGCAAAGCTAAAGAAAAATTTGAAGCATTAGTCTCTTATAGTAATCACTTTTAAAATAAAGTAGACATTTTATGAGTAAATCAGCAGATATTTTACAGAAAATATTACGGCGTAAAGCTGAAGAAATAACTGAAGCAGCAGCAAAAGAATCATTGCTTGATTTGAGTAAGCGCGCAGAGCACGCTTTGCCTGTGCGCGGCTTTATTCAGTCAATTGAAAATAAAATATCAGCAGGCCAGGCGGCTGTAATTGCTGAAATTAAAAAAGCTTCACCCAGTAAGGGGATTATGAGGGAGCACTTTGTACCTGCTGAAATTGCACAAAGTTATGAAAAAGGCGGTGCGGCTTGTTTGTCTATTCTGACAGATCGTGATTTTTTTCAGGGGGCCGCAGAGTATTTATTACAGGCTCGTGAAGCCACAAGCCTTCCAGTTATTAGAAAGGATTTTATCATTGATCCCTATCAGGTCTATGAAGCTCGAGCGATGAATGCAGATTGTATTTTGTTAATTGTTTCTGCTCTCGGAGATGCCAGTTTAAATGAGCTTTTAGCTTTAGCGCATCATCTGCAAATGGATGTGTTAATGGAAGTGCATGATAGAGATGAGATGGAACGGGCGATTCAAAGTGGTGCTAAGTTAATTGGTGTGAATAATCGAAATTTACGCACTTTTGAGGTTAGTCTACAAACAACACTGGATATGCTGGACATGTTGCCAGACGATCGTATTCTGGTAACAGAAAGTGGCATACATATGCCAGCAGACGTTAAATTAATGCGTGAAAACAATGTAAACTGTTTTCTGGTGGGTGAGGCGTTTATGAGGGCTGACGAGCCAGGCGATAAGTTAGCAGCACTTTTTAATTAAGCTAGCATGCCTGTTAAACTTCTTTAGTCGCCTCTTTATGCGCCTTATGTTTGGCTATATGCTCCTCATCGTGTACAACAATGGTTTTTCCATGAGCTGAGATTAACTTGTCTTCTTCAAGCTCTTTTAATACTCGGCCGGCCATTTCACGAGAGCAGCCAACAATTTTGGCAATGTCCTGACGAGTTATTTTTATCTGCATACCATCCGGGTGTGTCATCGCGTCAGGTTGCTCGCTTAGTTCTAATAATGTTCTGGCTATACGCCCTGAAACATCAAGAAAAATCAGGTCCCTCACTTTTTGACTGGTTCGAATTAATCTATCGAAGATTTGCCCGGATAATAAAAATAAAATCTCAGGGTCTTCCTTAACCAGTTTTCTAAACTGGTTATAAGATATTTCAGCTATTTCACAGGACGTTTTAGCGATAATTTTAGCGCTGCGATCCAAGTCATCTTTAAATAGACCCGCTTCACCAAAAAAGTCACCGCCATTTAGATATGCGAGGATAATCTCTGCACCATCATCGTTTTCAGCAAGTACGCTAACCGAGCCCTTAATGATATAGTACAGGCTATGCGGTTTATCGCCTTCGTGGATAATGTTCTTTTTTGCCGGGTATGTTTTACGGTGGCAATGATTTAATAATAAATCTAGCGAAGGGTTTGAATTGTCTACTTTGGGTAACAGGCTCATATTTTCCGTATCATTTTTGATGGGAGCCGTTGAATTATAGACGATTTTAAGCATAGCCCATACTATATTCCGTTCTTTACCCCGATTTTTTTTCAGGGTTTGAGCAATAATGTAACTAATTCGAAAATTATTTTAGGTAAAATGTATGAAAGCCAGAGTGAAATGGTTAGATAATATGTCGTTTGTAGGTGAGTCTGGAAGTGGTCATTCGGTTGTAATGGATGGCGCACCTGACTCCGGAGGGCGAAATTTAGCGGCCAGACCTATGGAAATGGTGCTGATTGGAATGGGGGGGTGTACGGCGTTTGATGTGGTTATGATATTGAAGAAAGCCCGGCAGCCTATAAAAGACTGTATTGTTGAGCTGAGTGCAGAAAGATCGGGAGAAATTCCCAGGGTGTTTACAAAAATTCATGCTCATTATATTGTGAAAGGTAACGGATTAAGCGAAAAACAGGTTGAAAAAGCGGTTAATTTGACTGCTGAAAAGTACTGCTCGGTATCAATTATGCTGGCTGCTACTGCTGAATTAACACACGACTTTGAAATAATCGAAGAATAACTAATCAAAATTAGAATAATTTAAATGCCAAAAAATATTACGCAGGAAACATTCAATAGCCTGCAGGAACAATACTATAATGCCTGGTTTCGTTTTCATCCTGAAGTGGCAGTTCATGTCGGAGTAACGGGTTATGAGGATCAGTTAACGCCATTTGGTGATGAGGATATAGGTGCTTTAATTTCATTAAATCAAAAGATTGTTTTTGCTTTAGATGAATTAACTATTTCTGATTTAACTGCAAATCAAAAACTGGACTACAACATTTTATATAATGCGGCGAGTATTGAGTTACAGGAACTGATTGAGCGTGACTGGCGATTTTTAATGCCGCAGAAGTATTTACCACTTGAGGCTATACATCAATTAATTAGTCGCCCGGTTGAAAATATGCATGCAGCCTTAAAGCATCGGTTGCAAAATGTTCCAGAATATTTACGATCAGCTAAAAACTATCTATTGCAACAACCTGAAAAAATCCCCGCGAACTGGGTCGATGATGCGATTTCAGGTGCGGCTGCAGGTGCTATATATATTCGAGATTTAGTTCGCAACCCTGACATTGTTCACAAGTTTAAGAATCCATCTCGTTTACAGCCGGTATTTGATGCGGCTGCACATGCGATGGAGGATTTTGAAAAGTTTTTACGTAATGACATTCAGCCTCATGCCGCGGGTTCTTTTGCCTGTGGTGAAAATCATTTTAATACATTATTAAATAACTGGCATTGCCTGGATGTAAGCGCAAATCAGCTCTACAAGTTCGGTGAGCGTCTATTTAATGAAACACAGCAGGAACTACAGGCTCTTTGTAACGAACTTCCTGGTTCTGATGATATTGAAGAGCAGTTAGCTAATATACGAAATCAACACCCTGAAGACAAAGAAGAGTATTTGTTGGATGCTTATCGTGCTCGAATGAAAGCGGCGTATAATTTCGTGGTAGAGCAGGGGCTGGTTACAGTGCCTGAAACACAGTCATTAAAAGTAATTGAAACGCCTGTTTTTTTACGCCATGAAATACCCTTTGCGGCGTACGATGAACCCACTTATACCGATCGGGAGCAAAAAGGTTATTATTATGTAACACCTGTTAGCTCGGAAGGCCACTTGCCTGAGCATAACTGGACATCAATAGATCTTACCTGTGTTCATGAAGCGTTTCCGGGGCATCACTTACAGTTTGTAACGGCAAATCGTAATCCACATAATAGTTTACCAAGACTATTAAATTCATCGGCTACCTTATATGAAGGCTGGGCATTATATTGTGAAGATCTAATGCAGGAAAAAGGCTTTTTAGGTAAACCGGAGCATCATTTTATTATGTTGCGTGACCGTTTATGGCGTGCGCTTCGCATCATGTTAGATGTAGAGTTGCATATTCAGGGTTTAAGTATTGATAAAGCGGCCCAACGTATGCGTGATGTGACTGGTTTTTCAATTGAACAGGCAAACGCCGATTTAAGCTGGTATTCGAGTTCGCCTACTCTACCAATGGGTTATGCAACGGGGTGGGCGTTAATAAAAGCACTGCGTGAAGAAGAATCAATGAAGGCAGATTTTAATTTAAAGAACTTTCATGATCGGCTGTTGTCAGTAGGTTCATGTGCATTACCTCTAGTTATTAAATTCGAGTTCGGTGATGAGTCCTGGAATAAAGCCAGGGCAAAAGTTTTTGCCCACGATAATGTGAAAAGTATTTATGATTAAAAAATTACAGCTATTTTTTGAAAAAAACTTCATGATGAGCAGTGTGTCGGCAGTTGTCGAAGAGCATCAGTTAAATCTTGCCGCGGCGGCCTTATTGATAGAAATGGTTTTGCAAGATGACCATGTAGATAAAGCTGAAGTGGCGCAAGTGAAAAAAATACTGGTTTCTCAATTTGATTTGTCTGAAGCGGAGATGGAAAGTCTTTATGCTTTGGCGGAAGAAGAGAAACATCTGGCAACGGATTATCACCAGTTCACTAAACTAATTGCTAAGCACTATACGCAACCTCAAAAGATACGCTTAATCGAATCGCTCTGGCGTGTTGCCTATGCTGATGAGGTGTTAGATAAGTATGAAGAGCATATGGTGCGTCGAATCAGTGATTTGATTCATGTGTCACACAAGGATTTTATTCAGGCCAAACATCGTGTGGAAAATGCATAAGCTATATTATAACGAACTTTGATTTTAGGTTTTAGTAGAAATTCCCACAAAATTCAGGGCATAAAAAAACCTCCTTAAGGGAGGTTTTTTATATCACAGCGGGGGTGGTGAGTGGGGATTTATCGCAGAATTGACTGCCTGGTATCACGGTTTGCATCCCAGGCTTCATGTACCTGATCCATCGCATTTTTAATGTGATTGTCAGTGATCTGAATAGTGTCACCATTGTCGTCTATTATCATGCCGCCTTTGAAGCCGGTTTGTGTAATAGCGTATGCGTATTTACCGCAATCGTTATTTTTAGCTGAGTTAGACATTAAAGTCTCCATATAAAGTAATAAATTCTGCATTTCTAGCGGCCCAGTATCGTTATTTTTGTATTGGGCTGTTACAGGTATAGAATTAACTGAGCTAGTCATACATAACTTCTATCCCGTTAGGCGCGCGATTATATAGTAAGTTTATGGTGATATAAAAGCCCTGATAGGAATTATTTGATAATTAATTTTACTTATTTTTAAAGAGTCGACTTAAATTAGTTAATTTATTTTGTAAGCTGTTGATTTATAGTTAAATATTCTGAGTTTCTCAGATGGAAATAAAGAAGTTCAAATGAAAGAAAAGCTGAAAATACAGTCTAGAAAAGTTCAGTTCAAAGGGTTTGACGGTAGCCTGCTGCAAGGAAATCTGGATTTTCCCCTCGAGATAAAACCTGAGCAGTATATTATTGTCAGTCATTGTTTTACCTGTACCAGGCAAATTCTTACTACAGCACGATTAAGTAGGGGCCTGGCGCATGCGGGTATGGCTGTATTGAGTTTTGACTTTACAGGACTGGGTAACAGTGAGGGTGATTTCGCCGATACCCACTTCAGGAGCATGCTGAAGGATATAGAGTGCGCCGCCGACTGGCTGGCTACATTTTATGAGCCAGCGAGCATCCTGATTGGGCATAGCATGGGGGGAACCGCTAGCCTTGCAGCGGCTCAAAATGCCAATGCTTCATTGTCACATCTGCAGAAAATTATAACATTAGCCTCTCCAGCTTACCCGTCTCATATTTTGCATCACTTCGGTTCAGCAATGATGAAGTTGAGAAATGGAGAGGCTGCACAGATTATGGTGGCGGGGCGTTTTTATGAAGTTAAACCTGACTTTATTGAAGATGTTGAGAGTTATGATATGGATAAACAAATGCAAGCCTGTAATTTACCAATTATGGCGGTTAGAGCGGGTGATGACGAGCTGGTAAAGCCTGAGGCAGCGGAGCAGATTCTTCGTTATACAGTGGCTGAGCACCACCTGGTACAGATTGAAGGAGCCGACCATTTATTCAGTGATCGTGCTCATGCGGCGCAGTTATTAGATACGGTATTAAACTGGATAGGTTGATTTACAGGTTTTGACCCGCACCTATACTTTTATACTAATATTTTGAACGATAATCAGGAAATTATCATGCTTGAAGTAAAAACATTCTTTGATGAGCAAACATTCACCTTTACGCATCTGGTCTACGATGCCGATACTAAGGATGCTGTGGTGTTTGATCCAGTCCTGGACCTGGATACAATTGGCTGGCGTACCTATAAAGATAGCTTACACACACTGGATAGTTTTATTAGTTCTAAGCAGTTGAAATTGCATTATATATTAGATACTCATATTCATGCAGATCATCTGAGCGGAATGCAGTATTTAAAAGAAAAATACAAAGTGCCCGTTGTAATAAATGCAGCCATAACTGTGGTACAGGAAACATTTAAAGACGTATTTAATCTCGGTGATGACTTTGATGTAAGCGGGCGTGATTTTGATGTGTTAGTAAAAGATGGCGACCAGCTTGAAGCAGGAACAATTAAAATTGAAGTATTACATACACCTGGTCATACCCCGGCATGTACAACATATAAAATAGAAGATAATTTATTTACAGGTGATGCGCTGTTTGTGCCTGATATAGGTACCGGTCGATGTGATTTTCCAAAAGGTAGCGCAAAAGATTTATATCAATCTGTTACGAAAAAATTATATTCTTTTGCAGATGATACAAAGGTTTTTCCGGGGCATGATTATCCTGACGACCGGGAGTTGCGAACTTTCACTACAGTTGGTGAAAGTAAGGCATCAAATGTTGATCTGCCTGCAGATAGAAGCGAAGCAGAATACATAAAATTTATGGAAAATCGTGATAGTAAGTTACCTTTGCCGAGGTTGATTTATCAAAGTGTGCAGGTGAATTTAACCGCAGGTCAGTTGCCGAAAGAAGAGTCAAACGGGCAAAGTTATTTGAAAATACCAATATATAATGATTAGCTGTTAATAGAGAAACGCCGAGCACAAATATTGTGCTCGGTTAGTACTCCTGTCGTGATAAATTAGAACTCCAGACCTCAAAACTTTTATTAGCCTCGTCATGTTCGATGTGTTTTATTGAGATACTTCGTTGTGAAACGGGTTTTGCAAGCTCATCATAAATAAACTGGTCATCAAAGCCTGCTTTTGCTGCATCATGTGCAGTGGCGGCAAATATCAGTTTAGGAATATGAGCCCAGTAGATTGCGGACATGCACATAGGGCAAGGCTGACAACTAGAGTAAATAGTGCAGCCGTCTAACTGGTGATTATTTAAATTTTTACATGCTTCTCGAATAGCCATTATTTCTGCATGTGCTGAAGGATCGCAATTTTCGGTAACCTGATTATGCCCCTGACCAATAATTTTTCCATTTTTGACAATCACTGCACCAAACGGCCCTCCCTGTTGTTTAGCTGAGGATACTGCGAGGTCTATAGCCTGTTGTAAAAAAGGCAGATCAGTTGCGTTTTTATGATTCATGAAAAATTAGAAACTATTTAAGTTAACGGAAAAGTTGGCAATGTCCAATACTGTATATCTATTTTATTAGTTTGTACGTCTATTTTCTCAGACTTTTGTGTTACAGGCATAAAATGTAACTTTTAATGTTTGCACTGTGAAGGTACTGAGTTTGCGCTCGAGGCAAATAAGTTTTCTACATCAATACTATCAAAATTGTATTGTGCATTACAAAACTCACAATCAACGTGGATTTTCCCCTGCTCGGAAATAATGCTGCGCGCTTCTGCCAGGCCAAGTGAAATAATCATTTTACTAATGCGCTCATTTGAACAACTGCAACGAAAACTCAGGGGGCTGGGGTCAAATAAACGAATGTCATCTTCATGAAATAATCGATGAAGAATTTCTTTGCTGGATAAAGTCAATAACTCTTCTTTAGTTAATGTATTGCCAAGTGCCTGTGCATGCTCCCAGTCATTATGATCTTCACCAAGGTTGCTATGTAGGGTTTCTCTAGTCTCTGGTAACTCCTGTAACAGAAAACCAGTGCACATTTCATTGTTGGCATTTAACCAGAGTCGTGTATTTAACTGCTCAGACTGTTTGAAATAATTTTCTATAGCGTCCTGTATATGTTCGCCCTGTAATGCAATAATTCCCTGATATGGCTCACCTGAAGGTTGTTCTACAGTAATAACCATTTGTCCATTTCCAAAAATATTTTGTAGATCATGCGCTGGAACATTATCGCTCCATCGAGCGAGGCCTCGTAAAGTGCCTTCTGAAGTAGCTTGTACAACTAACAGATGCAGTGGGCCATCACCACGAATTTGTAAAATTAATGAGCCTTCATATTTTATAGTTGCCGATAATAGTGCACAGGCGGCGAAAGCTTCACCGAGAATATTTCGTACATTTTCAGGGTAGTTGTAACGCTCAAGTGCGGCTTTCCAGGTTGCATTTAGATGAACCATTTCACCGCGAACACGTGTGTTTTCTATAATGAATCTATGAAGTAGGTCGTTGTCTGGCATGTTTGGCGGTCACCTGATTTTTTGAGTAACTAACTAATGTAACAACCCACAGACCGAGGGTTTATTAAATAAAATCCCCGGTGTCTGCGTGTCTCGGCGTCAAAAGTGTTAAAAATCAGCCTAACTTATCTTTAAGCATCTGGTTAACCTGTGCCGGGTTGGCTTTGCCTTGAGATGCTTTCATTACCTGGCCAACGAAGTAACCAAATAATTTGTCTTTGCCAGATCGGTACTGCTCAAGCTGGTTCGGGCTATTGGTTATAACTTCATCAATAATGGCTTCAATTGCAGAATCGTCAGTGATTTGTTTTAAGCCTTTTTTATCAATAACGGTATCAGCGTCGCCTTCACCATTCCACATACCATTAAAGACGTCTTTGGCTATTTTCCCAGAAATGGTGTTATCTTCAATGCGTTTTAGCATGCCAGCCAGATGCTTTGAGGATACAGGGCACTCTGCGATGGTTAAGTCTTCTTTATTTAATCGTGCAGACACATCTCCGATTATCCAGTTAGCGGTGAGTTTGGCATCTACTGACTCGCCAATAACCGCTTCAAAAAAGTCAGCGAGTTCTCTGGATGCGGTAAGAATGCCAGCGTCATATTCACTGAGGCCTAAATCGTTAACAAAACGAGCTGTTTTCTCATCAGGTAATTCTGGAAGTGTTTTACGTATTTCTTCGATATAAGCGTCATCAAAAACCACGGGTAGTAAATCCGGGTCAGGAAAATAACGGTAATCATTAGCTTCTTCTTTTGAGCGCATTGAACGAGTTTCGTGTTTGTCTGCATCATACAGACGTGTTTCCTGAACAACTTTACCGCCATCTTCAATTACATCAATTTGACGTTCGACTTCAAGATTAATTGCGCGTTCAACAAAACGAAATGAATTGATATTTTTTAATTCTGCACGGGTGCCATATTCTTTCTGACCTTTTGGGCGAACAGAAACATTGGCATCACAGCGAAATGAACCTTCTGCCATATTGCCATCACTGATTTCAATATATTGAACCAGTGAGTGAATTTTTTTCATGTAAGCAACGGCTTCTTTAGCTGAGCGCATGTCCGGTTCTGAAACGATTTCCAGTAAAGGTGTGCCGGCACGATTCAAATCAATGCCCG
>JAPHRB010000032.1 GCA_026197015.1 Gammaproteobacteria bacterium
AGCATGGGAACGAGATATTCTTAGTGTCGGTGTTCAGTCAAACAACCTGAAAAGTCAAAAACAGAAGAATCGTAAATTAGACTTTTTATATTTCTCGTAGATATTTTCTAAGGCATAAAAAAGCCCCAATCTATACAGATAGGGGCTTTAGCCTTCTAAGGGTTTAACATCAACAGATTAAGTTAATGTCTTGCCCTTTCAGTGAGCATTTTATACTTTTGAAACATAATCTCAGATCTAAAAACGTAAATTTAACACTGAGATCTGTTTCTTAATAAATGAGTGCTCTATTTATTTAACATCTCATTAACACGTTTCACATAAGCTGCCGGATCTTCTAGCTGCCCACCTTCCGCTAACATTGCCTGATCAAACAAAATATGCGACCAGTTTTCAAATGCCTCCTGATCACCCATATCTTTTAACTGCTTAATCAGTTCATGCTCAGGGTTTATTTCCAGAATAGGCTGGCTCGCAGGTACGTCCTGACCTGCAGCACGCATAATTTGCTGCATCTGCATTCCCATATCATTTGAGTCAAGCACCAGGCAAGAAGGTGAGTCAGTCAAACGATGCGTTATACGAACTTCTTTGGTTTTATCAGCGAGCTTTTCTTTCATAAGCTCCACCACACCTTTCATATCGCCTTCGGCTTTTTCCTGAGCTTTCTTCTCTTCTTCATCTTCAAAGTTACCCAGATCCAGATCACCTTTGGCAATATTTTGCAACGGCTTGCCTTCAAAGTCAGTCAAATGCTGCACTAACCACTCATCTATGCGATCTGATAACAACAATACTTCCAGACCTTTGCCTTTAAATACTTCTAAATGAGGGCTGTTTTTTGCAGATGTATGGCTATCAGATGTAATGTAATAAATCTGATCCTGGCCTTCTTTCATGCGCCCAATATAGTCTTCTAGAGAAACTGTCTGCTCTGCACTACCTGTTTCAGTTGTTGCGAAGCGGAATAATTTAGCCACTCTCTCTTTATTTGCAAAGTCCTCAATAGGCCCTTCTTTCATTACATTACCAAATGCTTTCCAGAAGTTTGCATATTGCTCTGTATCATTTTTGGCCATTTTCTCAAGTAAACCTAACACCTTTTTAACAGATGCAGACTTGATTTTATCTATCACTTTATTGTGCTGTAATATTTCACGAGAGACATTTAATGGCAGGTCATCTGAATCAATAACGCCGCGAACAAAACGTAAATACTGAGGCATCAGGTGATCCGTATCATCCATAATAAATACACGTTTTACGTATAATTTAATACCCTGTTTACGGTCACGCTCATACAAATCAAACGGCGCTTTTTTAGGAATAAATAAAAGAGAAGTATATGACTGACTACCTTCAACCTTGTTATGAGTCCATTTCAGTGGCTCTTCAAAGTCATGAGCTACATGTTTGTAAAACTCACTGTATTCCTCATCTTTAATTTCACTTTTTGGACGAGTCCATAAGGCAGACGCTTTATTTACTACTTCATTTTCTGGTACAACAACTTCGTCTTTAGTTTCTTCACCTTCTGCAACCGGCTCTGGCTCTTTAGGCATAGTAATAGGTATAGAAATATGATCAGAATAAGTATGGATAATTGTCTTTAATCGCCAGCTATCAAGAAACTCTTCTTCAGCCTCACGAATATGCAAAGTGATTTCTGTACCACGGGATTCTTTCTCAATGGTTTCCAGCGTAAAGTTACCTTCGCCTTCAGACTCCCATAATACCGCCTGATTTGCAGCCTGATCAGCACGACGAGTTTTTACCGTGACTTTATCCGCAACGATAAAAGTTGAGTAAAAACCAACACCAAACTGGCCAATCATATGAGAATCTTTAAGCTGATCGCCGGTTAGTGAATCAATATATTTCTTTGTGCCTGAATTTGCGATTGTTCCAATATTATCAACCACCTCTTCACGAGACATTCCAATACCGTTATCCGTAATGGTTAATGTTTTGGCATCTTTATCAAACTCAATATGGATTTTCAGTTCAGAATCACCCGCATATAAGTCATCATTACCTAATGCTTCAAAACGTAACTTATCACAGGCATCTGATGCATTAGATATAAGCTCACGCAGGAAAATTTCTTTACTTGAATAAAGTGAGTGAATCATCAGTTTAAGCAACTGTTTCACTTCTGCCTGGAATTCTAGGGTTTCTTTATAGGCTTCGACGCTCATTGGGGTCTCCGGAAATCATTGAATATAAAATTTAAAATCTGTATCCACAGATGGGGGAATTAAGGTAAATTTCAACCCCTGAATATAAATGAAAATGCAATTTTCTGAGATTTTTACACATACAAAGCACTGCTGTGAGTCTCACACCTAGATTGTTTGATTTTTCAGCTGTAGCGCCTGTAAACGCTGGCGGATAACCGCTTTACGAGCGGAATTATCAGTTATTTTCAATAAATGCAGATATCTCTGTCTTGCATCTTCATATAATTTGGCTTCGACCAGGCTCTCTGCCGCCCTGAATGTGGCGGTGTGATACCAGGGGTCATACACCTTTTCAGGAGATTTTGCCGATTTCAAAAATAAAAAGGCGGCTTTTTCAAACTCTTTCAAACCGTGATAGGACTCTGCTTTCCAGAACATCAACTCCCTGTTCAGGCGCACATCACTCACCAGCTTTTGTAACTGGTTAAATAAATTCAGAGATAACTGATATTGCTCAACCGCCTGTAAATCAAAAACCACCTGTAAATATTTATCTGCCTGTAATGATTCAATCTCTTCATTTTTCAACATATTCTCTAAAACCGCCGCACCTTCTGTAAACGAACCACTTAAAATCAAGACTCTCGCGCGACGCAGATTCCAGTCAAACTGTGGTTGATCTTCAGGCGGTTGTTTTAAATCAGCCATCAATCTAGCAGCGGCTTTTACATTTGATTTTGATAAATTAAAATCGATCAATCGATAACGAACTTCGGGTACTACATCTGAAATTTTAGAAATATATTTAGAATCGGTGAATAACAGATTAACCAGCTCTAATGGTTGCTGGTTAATATCCATCAATTTCACTAGCTGTTTCATGGCCAGTTCACGATGTTGCATTTGATTTGCTTTCAGGGATAATACAGCAAATAAAGATTTAGCCGTTAAAGGATCTGTTTGAAATAAATTACTTGCCAGTGCATACCAGCTAGCATCATCACCTTTTAACAGACCTTTTCTATTTGCGACCAGATAACCTTTTTGCAAATAGAGCCCCCACAGGGTATCTGCATCAATACTTATACCACCAATCTGAATTAATGAATCTGATAACTTCTGAGCCTCTTCTGAGAGTAATATTTCCAGCAACAGGATTGACTGTTCTACATCGTCTGCTGCCATGGCAGCAACTAATGCAACATATTGAAATACATTTTTACGCCTGTCGTTTTCTTCAATACTGGCTAAAACGAGCTGCGCACTATCTAACGCATTAAGTGGTGAAATCATTCTGGCATTTATTTTTGCTAACAATACCAATGCCTCTGCCTGCGGTGTTTTTATTTTTTTTAATAAAACAATAGCCTCTTCATATTGTTTTAACTGAATCAATAACTCAGCCTGCAACTGTAACCAGCCTACTCCGTCTTCATTTTGCAGCTCACCATAATCTTGCTGGTAACGCCTCATTGCTATTTGCGCATCTTTTATTTGCGTCTGATTTAAATATATCTGAATAATAATTCGTCGCCACGCTGCATATGTATTTGCACGCACCAGGCTACTGGCATTCCATAATAACAAACGCGTTCTTGCCAGTGCCTCAGAATATTGCTTTAACTCTATTAATGCCTGTAATTGTATAGTTAAAAACCAGTTTCTATCTGCTGTGGCAATTTTAAAATTCTTCAGGTTCTCTAGTTGTGCATCAATTCGTTTATCGATGGCACTCCATTGACGCATATATTTTAAAAGTGATATATGTTTTTGTTCCCAATACAACCACTCTAGCGGTGCTTCTTTATCGAACTGAGGCTGTTCTCTTTTTATATAACTTAAAGCCAGGCCAGGCACATGTAAGTTAACAAGCTCATCAATGTTATTAAAATGGGCAGTTCTTAGTACCTGATTTTTTTCTTCTAACTTATTTTTATTTTCATCCGCATATAAGGGCTGATTAAATAAACTAAACATGAAAAATGTAGTAATTAAATATCTCATATTGAAAGCTATTACCAAAGTATCCTGCTACGTTCTCGGGTCTATTATTTTTAAATTATCTAAAAGCCATTGCTGACCCTGTACGCTTTAAGGCGCAGCAGATATATTTATCATATATCTGCTAATCAGTATATGTAGCCGCTTAAGAAGTTACCATAAAAAAAGGGGTGCCTAAGCACCCCTTTTTTACTGTTTGCTAATAAAAGCAAAAGTATTTTATAACTTTTCTTTAATACGAGCAGCCTTACCAGTAAGACCACGTAGGTAGTAAAGTTTAGCACGACGGACTTTACCCTGACGTTTAACTTCAATAGCACTGATCATAGGGCTGTGAGTCTGGAAAACACGCTCAACACCTTCACCATTCGAAATTTTACGAACTGTAAATGCCGAGTTTAAACCACGATTACGTTTTGCAATTACAACACCTTCAAATGCCTGTAAACGCTCACGGTCGCCTTCTTTAACTTTAACCTGTACTACAACGGTATCACCAGACGAAAACGTTGGGATATCTTTGTTCAACTGTTCCGCTTCAAGTTGCGCGATGATGTTACTCATGGTCTTACTCCACCAATATATATTAAATTCTTTTTAAGAATTGTTATTTTCCTGTTTAAAGGCCTCTAACAACTGCTTTTGTTCATCTGTCAGGTTTAAGGCTTCAATTAAATCTGGCCGCCTTAACCAGCTTCGTCCCAAACTCTGCTGCAATCGCCACCGATCAATATCACGGTGATTTCCACTGAGCAGCACCTGAGGCACTATTCGGCCATCAATCTCTTCTGGCCGTGTGTAATGCGGGCAATCTAGTAAACCCTGCATAAACGAATCTTCTTTAGCTGAATTTTCATCCCCTAATACACCGGGAATCATTCTCGCTATTGCGTCTATCAGAACTAATGCGGGTAACTCACCACCGCTTAGTACGTAATCCCCTATTGACCATTCTTCATCAACATGGGTTTCGATAATACGCTCATCAATACCTTCATAACGACCGGCAATTAATATCAGGCCGGGTTGCTCTGCAAGCTTCACAACATCCTGTTGAGTGATCTTTTTGCCTTGCGGGCTCATATAAATCACTCGGCTATTAAAGCCGTTATTGCTGGCTTCTAACTTCGCATCTTCGATTGCCAGCTTAAGTGGCTGCACTTTCATTAACATGCCGGGACCACCGCCATATGGGCGATCATCGACGGTGCGATGTTTATCTTTTGTATAGTCTCTTGGGTTCCAGTTGTTTAACTGAATCTGGCCATTTGTAATCGCCCTGCCAAGAACACCTACATTCGCAACGCTTTCTACCATTTCTGGAAATAGTGTTACGACATCAAATCTCATGTTTTCTAAATCTCTGGCTTAAAACTCCGGATCCCAGTCAACCGTTATCTGCTCTGTTGAAAGGTCTACCTCTGTAATAGCATGCCCGACGGTAAAAGGGATTAACCTTTCTCTATCACCTCGAACAACCAGTACGTCATTGGCACCGGTTTCTAACAGGTGATGAACCTTACCTAACTCTACACCTTCAGTGGTGACTACATTCAGGCCGGTGAGCTGATGCCAGTAGTATTCACCCTGCTGTAGTTTATCCAGCTGTTTGGGATGAATCGCTATTTCATCACCCTGATAAAGCAATGCTTCATCACGGTCGTCTAAACCGACTATTTTAGCTACGATCGTTTTACCCTGACGTTTTCCGTCAGCAAGTTCTACTTCGCGCCATTTACCCTGGTGTTTTATTTGCCAGGTGCCGTATTTGACTATTTTATCTCTCGGATCGGTAAAAGAATGCACCTTTACCCAACCCTTCACACCAAAAACGCCGGATATATTACCCAGCGAAATTAGTCGATTTCCATCAGACCCTTCGATTGTAGCCTGCTCAGCCATTAGCTTGCCTGCAATACAACCAGAAAAATCTTAAGCAGCCGTTGCTTTACGCGCTTGCTTAACCAGTGTTGCAACACGATCAGACGTGCCCGCACCCTGGCCAACCCAGTGATCAATACGATCAAGGCTGATTTCAAGGTTCTTTTCAGCACCTTTAGCCATAGGATTGAAGTAACCTACACGTTCGATGTAACGACCGTCACGAGGCATACGTGAATCGGTTACAACTACATGATAAAAAGGCTTTTTCTTTGCGCCGCCGCGTGATAAACGAATCGTTACCATTATTATCTATCTCAAAATTAGTTAATCTGTGTCCGCAATATGACCCAATACGTAAGCAAGGATCACGGGAGAGGCGGGATTTTAGTGGTTTTTGATGATGTTAGCAAGCGCTAATTGAGGTTTTTATAACCTTGTTGTCCGCAAATGCACGCGAATAAACGCAAATAAAATCAAAAGCCTCAATTATGCAGTATGCCACAGGCATACATACAATACATTTGCGTTTATTTGCGTGCATTTGCGGGCTAAACTGCTCCTGTCTTTGTTACTACATACCCATACCAGGCGGCATTTTGCCCTGCATCATACGCATCATTTTTTTCATGCCGCCGCCTTTCATCTTCTTCATCATCTTTTTCATCTGCATTTGCTGTTTCATCAGCTTATTAACTTCCTGCACCTGCACACCAGCGCCCGCTGCGATACGCTTTTTACGAGAGCCCTTGATAATATCTGGAAACGCCCTCTCTTTAGGGGTCATAGATTGAATAATAGCGATGAGGCGTTTGATATCTTTATCGTTAACCTTATCTTTTATTGCCCCCATTTTTCCGCCCATGCCGGGCATTTTATCCAGCAAGCCACCGAGCCCGCCCATATTCATCATTTGTTCCATTTGCGCTTTAAGATCATTAAAATCAAAACCACCGCCAGATTTAAATTTACCGGCTAACTTTTCTGCTTCTTCTACATCAACGTTACGCTGTACTTCTTCAACCAGGCTGAGCACGTCTCCCATGCCCAGTATTCTCGAGGCTAATCGATCAGGATGAAATGGCTCTAATGCATCGACTTTTTCACCCGCACCTAAAAACTTAATTGGCTTACCGGTAATTTGACGTATAGATAAAGCGGCACCACCACGCGCATCACCATCGGTCTTCGTCAGAACAACACCGGTAAGTTCAAGCGCTTCATTAAATGCCTTAGCGGTATTGGCCGCATCCTGCCCAGTCATGCTATCGACAACAAATAATGTTTCAACCGGGTTAACCGCCTGATGTATTTGCTGAATTTCAGCCATCATTTCATCATCGATATGAAGTCGACCGGCTGTATCTACTAACAATACATCCTGAAACTGCTTTTTAGCTGCATCTAACGCCTGAGTAGCAATATCCACCGGCTTCTGATCTTTTTCACTTGGATAGAAAGTAGCTCCTACCTGATCTGCAAGTGTCTGTAACTGTTTAATCGCAGCCGGACGGTATACATCACAACTGACTACCATTACTTTCTTTTTATGTCGTTCCTGTAAGAGTTTTGCCAGTTTTGCCACGGTTGTGGTTTTACCCGCCCCCTGTAAACCTGCCATTAGTACAACAGCAGGGGGTTGAGCGGCTAAATTAAGCTCTTCATTTGCCGCACCCATTGTTGCGACCAGCTCTTCATCAACAATTTTAATTAAAGCTTGTCCTGGAGACAGACTACTCATTACCTCCTGACCAACGGCGCGCTGTTTTACTCTATCAACAAAATCCCTTACGACAGGCAATGCTACATCAGCCTCAAGCAGGGCCATACGTACATCACGCATGGTTTCTTTTATATTATTTTCGGTAATTCGACCCTGACCACGCAGGTTCTTAATGGTTTTGGAAAGGCGATCACTTAGACTATCAAACATGATTTTTTACAAACTTGAAAATTAAATAAGGGGGGATTATATCTGAAAACTGTCGCCACTGGCTAAATGACATAACACATGTTTGTTATTAATTTTATCACGGCATTGTTGAAATATGTGCTGCTCATCTCCGGGTTTGAGATGGGATATACCAATTTTTACATTATGTTTAAGTTTTTCAAGGTCTTGCGCCAGTAGACCAGGGCAATAATGTTTCGCCAGTTTAGCCAGTTCAACTTCTTCTTCTGAAAAAGCCGTCTCAATAATCATAAAATCAAGACTGGACCTTTTGTTTAGTTGATTCCATAAATCATCATTCGTTGTAGTGTCACCCGAATACGCAATAACCTTATCTCCTGACTCTACAATATAAGCTGATGCCGGCACCGTGTGATTAACATTTACCATTTCTATACACCGCTCACCCACAACAACCTGCTCACCGGGATTCATTTCAATAAATTTCATTGACGGTTTTTCTTTATTTGGTAACTCTGTAAAGTCAGGCCAGATTTGCCAGTTAAAGACGTGCTCTTTTAAGATTTTAATGGTCTCTGCCCGCGCATAAACCAGCAGTGGCTGCTCCTGCAAATCAGCAAACAGGGTATCAACTAACAAGGGAATGCTTAACACATGATCCATATGACTATGAGTAACAAATATGTGTTTTAGTTGATGCATTTCCTGCAGAGACAAACTACCTACACCGGTTCCCGCATCCAGTAATATATCGTCATCAATTAGATATGATGAGGTGTGCAGCCCCTGCCCAATGCCTCCGCTACACCCCAGAACACGCAATTTCATAGTGTTTTCCTGAAGATAATAAACTTTAATCATTTAAAGCTTTAATTAGATGCTAGCACGACACAGCAAAATTGTTGGGAAAAAAACACAGTAAATTGATGAACTTAACGGTTTTTATGCTGATTAACCCAGGCAAGTTGGATATAAATAGACGCAGTATGGAATCTTAGCTTTCCACGTATCCTTGCTTTACCTTATAATAGTGCACACGAAATAATTAAATGAGTCAATTTTTAAACTTAATGGACGCAATCACCGGGCTTATTGCTTTTACACTTTATCTGGTTTCCACTCTGGGGCTATTGCTACGCCTGAAAGGTGAGATATTTTTCAATCAAAAACCGATTGAATATATATTAATGCCCGGCTTTGCTGCGGTTATATTGCACGCATTCATATTGTATAAAAATCTATTTAGGGTTAATGGCTTTCAGTTTGGTTTTTTTGACGCCGCTTCATCGGTAGCTATGGTCATCAGTTTGCTGGTGTTATTAATGTCCATAAAACGACGCACCGAAATTATTGCAATGGTAATTTTGCCCATTTCGGCTATTACACTGCTCACTCAAAGCATGTCTCCCTCAAGTTATATGCTGCCTTACGATGCACCTCAGGGCTTAAAAATTCATGTGCTGGTCTCTATTATCGCTTATAGCCTGTTAGGCTTTGCTGCCTGCATGTCGATTGTTTTATCACTACAAAATCGTATGTTACACAATCATCACCCTGGCGGGCTGATGCAAAAACTCCCTGCATTACAAATAATGGAGAAACTGTTATTTGACTTTATTTTTGCCGGTTTTATTGGTTTAACATTGGCTCTATTAAGTGGTTTCGTATTTTTAGAAGATTTATTTGCACAACACCTGGTGCATAAAACCGTATTAAGCATTGTCGCCTGGTTGGTATTCGCGATTTTACTGATTGGCCGTTTCACCATAGGCTGGCGTGGACGCACCGCAATACGCTGGACTCTAAGTGGTTTTGCAAGCCTGATGTTAGCCTACTTTGGCAGCAAATTTGTACTCGAATTTATTGTAAACACTTAAATGAACCATATCGAATCCAGCACCCTGTTTATTATTCTGGGTCTGCTTATTTTACTATCCGCTTTTTTCTCAAGCTCTGAAACAGGCTTAATGTCACTCAACCGATATCGATTGAAATATCTGGCAGAGAAAGGCAACCGCGGTGCAAAGCTGGCACAACAGCTTCTCGACCGCCCCGATCGATTACTCGGCCTGATTTTACTCGGTAATAATTTTGTCAATATACTCGCATCTGCTATCGCAACCATCTTAGCACTGAGGTACTTTGGCGAAGCAGGCATTGCAATTGCAACCGGCCTGCTCACTTTTATAATTTTAATTTTTGCTGAAGTTGCCCCTAAGACATTAGCCGCTCTACACCCGGAACGTATTGCTTTTCCAGCTGCATATATATACACACCTTTATTAAAATCCATTTACCCTCTGGTTTATATTGTTAATTCAATTGCCAATAGCCTGTTACGACTCATTGGTGTGAACCCTGAAAACTCAGAAAACAAAGGTTTAAGTGTTGAGGAGTTACGTAGTGTTGTTATGGAAACCAATAAACTGGTACCAAAAAAACACCAGGATATGTTACTGGGTTTACTCAATCTGGAACATGCAACCGTAGATGACATCATGGTACCGCGAAATGAAATTACCGCATTAAACCTGAATGAAAACTGGGATGACATTATTGATGACCTGACCACATGTCAACGCACACGTTTACCGGTTTATCGCGACGACATCAATAATATTATCGGCGTCATACACATGCGACGGATTATAAGTCTACTGAGTAGAAATGAGTTAACAATAGAGAATCTCGAACAACAAATACGTGACGCCTATTTTATTCCAGAAGGCACCTCCTTATATCAACAACTCATTAATTTTCAAAAAAACAAACGTCGCACCGCGCTGGCTGTTGATGAATATGGAGACCTTCAAGGGCTGGTTACACTTGAAGATATATTAGAAGAAGTTGTTGGCGAGTTTACGACAGACTCCCCCGTTAATAACAACAACATTATCAATCAGGATGATGGCAGTTTTTTAATTGCTGCCAACACACATATCCGTGAAATTAATCGCAGCTTAAACGTCACTTTACCTACCGGTGGCCCGAAAACACTAAACGGCTTAATTCTTGAACACCTTCAAACCATACCCACAACTGGCACCAGTTTATTAATTGCCAGACATCCAGTTGAAGTCATTAAAACACAGAACAATGCGGTTCAAATGGCGCGTTTAATGCCACGACTTAATAGCAACAATAACGCCTCAGAACTCACTACAAATAAAACTGAAAAAAACGAAATGAAAAATACAGCCTCAGATGTCAAAAACTAAACTTCAGTATTTATGCAATAGCTGTGGTTCAACGCATAATAAATGGGCTGGGCAATGCGGTGATTGTGGTGAGTGGAATTCACTAGTTGAAAGTGTATTTGAAAAAGAAAACACTGCCAGCAGTTCTCGTTTTACAGGTTACGCTGGAAACGCAGCTGTTAAGAACATGCGGGACATTGAGTTACAGGAAGAACCCCGTACGCCAACAGGCATTTCTGAACTCGATAGAGTTTTAGGTGGTGGCCTGGTACAGGGTTCGGTGGTTCTTATGGGCGGTAACCCGGGCATAGGTAAATCAACATTATTAACTCAAACATTAGCCACTCTCGGTGACAAAATGAACGCTCTGTATGTCACGGGTGAAGAATCATTACAACAGGTTACACTGCGGGCGCGTCGTTTAAATTTAGGTGACGATAAATTTCAGCTGCTTGCGGAAACCTGTGTTGAACGCATTTTACAATTAGCAAAACATGCAAAACCTCAGGTTATGGTGATTGACTCGATACAAACTATTTATACTGAGTTGTTACAGTCGGCACCAGGTGGCGTTGCCCAGGTCAGAGAAAGTGCCGCGCAACTCGTTCGATTTGCCAAGCAAACCAATACTGCATTATTTTTAGTCGGTCATGTAACAAAAGAAGGCACACTTGCCGGGCCTCGTGTACTAGAACATATGGTTGATACGGTGTTGTATTTTGAAGGTGACTCAGGTGAGCGTTACCGCATGATACGCGCAATAAAAAATCGCTTTGGGGCTGTTAATGAACTCGGTCTGTTTGCTATGACAGAAACCGGTCTAAAAACAGTCAGCAACCCATCTGCGATTTTTTTATCTCGACATGATGAACCCGTGCCCGGTAGCGTCATCACTGTTACACGCGAAGGCAACCGCCCTTTATTAATTGAAGTTCAGGCCCTGGTTGATGAATCACATCTGGGCAACCCAAGACGTGTAACTTTAGGCCTTGATCAGAACAGACTCTCAATGTTATTAGCTGTTTTACATCGCCACGGCGGTATTCCCATGTATGACCAGGATGTTTTCATCAATATTGTGGGGGGCGTTCGAGTCACCGAGACTGCCGCCGATACCGGTATGTTGTTATCCATTCTTTCCAGCTTTCGCGACCAGCCTTTGCCGCAAAAGTTATTTACCTTTGGTGAGATTGGTTTAGCTGGAGAAATTCGTCCCGTACCCAATGGTCAGGAGCGCCTCAAAGAAGCGGCAAAACATGGGTTTAGTCACGCTGTTATTCCAAAAGGTAATATGCCCAAAGCAAATGACATACCTGAAGATATGGAAATTATCGCCGTAAGCCGAGTCAGTGAATTACTCGACATATAAAAATCGCCTCACTTTAAATACAAACAGGTTAAATCATATGTCGAATTTTTTTACAACATTTCATGTATTCACTGATACAACACATAGATTTATGTCTATTATTCGATACTATATTAATAGTTATCATACAATTTTTTTTCTGTGGCAAAGATCTTGCTAAATAAAACAGTCATATTGCATCTTGAATATTTTTGATGCGTCTAAATACTATTTAATTCTTACAATGACAACTTTTCAGGTATAAAAATGATTAAAACAAAAAACACCCCTTTGTGGGTTTTTCTTGCATTCTCAGCTATTGAAACGCGCAAGGGCGCCCTGTTACTAATCTGGGTTTGCGTTCTCTTTTCTGTTTACTGCCTGCCCTGGACTTTAATACTTGGAGACTCAATAGGTGACATGGGAAAACAACTTCTGCTAATAGATGACTGGAGCTGGATTGCAATGATGGCGCCTATGACGCTATGGTATATATTGAGCCTTGTCTGGATGGATAATCATGAAGGCTGGATTAGCAAGCCAGCTGGCGCTGAGAGCAGCTAACTTGTTTCACCCGCACTATCAACCTCCTGTGGGTTAACCAGCAACCCTGCACCTTACAACAGACCACAGCTGCTGATTAGCGTATTTGCCTTTATTATTACAGCATTGCCATGAACAACCACAAACAATCTCAGTTTATTAATAAGCTGAGATTCTAAAAGTTTCATCTTGTGAAACCTGACTCATTGTTAACATATTGTTAAACATCTAAAATTCGGTAATCCTTAAGTCCTTAGACCCCTTCATCACTCGTTTATGTTTTTAATAACAATAAACTCGACAGGCTGGCATCAACTCCTCGAAACCAGTAATATAAGCTCCCTCAAACACAATCATTATGAAATTTTTATATGGCACGTAAAACACCAGTCAACTTTGAAAAAGCTATGTCGCAACTTGAAGAGCTAGTTGAAGACATGGAACAGGGAGACCTGCCCCTGGAAGATGCTCTAAAACACTTTGAGAAAGGCATCTCACTAGCGGCAGATTGTCAGCAGGCGCTAAGCAAGGCAGAGCAGAAGGTAACTCAGCTAATTGAAAAAAATGGCGAGTTACTTGAAAAGCCTTTCGAAATTGACGATTAAAAAATGCCTTACGATTCACAATTTGAAACATCGCTTAAAACATATTGCGAGCGTGTAGACCACCACCTTAATCTCTGGTTACCTGAACCTGCCGGACCTGAATCACGTCTTCAGGAAGCCATGCGTTATTCAGTTATTGGCGGCGGTGGAAAGCGAGTGCGACCAATACTGGTTTATGCCGCGGGACAGGCCTTAAATGTTGAACCTCAGCAGTTAGACGCCTGTGCATGTGCAGTTGAAATCATCCACGCCTACTCTCTGATTCATGATGATCTTCCGGCAATGGATAACGACGATTTACGACGTGGCCGACCTACATGCCACAGAGCTTTTGATGATGCTATTGCGATTCTTGCTGGAGACGCGCTACAGGCGTTTGCATTTGAAGTGCTTGCCTCCGATACTGCAATGAACACCAGTACGGGTAACCGTATTGAAATGATTAAACTTCTGGCGCAGGCTAGCGGCTCAGTTGGCATGGCAGGGGGCCAGGCTATCGATCTTGCAGCAGTCGGTAAATCACTCGTATTAGAAGAACTGGAAAATATGCACTTGCTGAAAACAGGCGCACTCATTCGTGCCAGTGTTTTGCTTGGTGCCATGTGCAGCCCTAATATTCAGGCCGCTAAACTAGAGGCTTTAGATACATATGCACGATGTGTTGGCCTGGCTTTTCAGATTCACGATGATGTACTTGATGTAACAGCAGATACAGAAACACTCGGTAAACCACAGGGCTCAGACATACAGCAGAACAAACCAACTTACCCAGCACTACTGGGGCTAGAGGGTGCAACACAAAGAGCTATTGAATTACATCAGCGCGCTATAAAAGCGCTTGAAAACTTTGATGAATCAGCTGATGTATTACGTCAACTATCCGCTTACATCATTGAGCGTGGACATTAATATGTCAGAAAGCCTGTTCCCATTACTGAATAACATATCGTCACCGGATGATGTGCGTAACCTGCCAGAAACACAACTAAACCAGCTGGCTAATGAACTGCGTCAGTTCGTTATCCAGTCAGTAGCTAAAACAGGTGGCCACTTATCAGCTGGTTTAGGCACAGTAGAGTTAACTATTGCGCTGCATTATGTTTACAACACACCTGAAGACAAACTGGTCTGGGACGTTGGCCACCAGTCATACCCACATAAAATAATTACCGGCCGTCGCGAGCAAATGCAGAGCATACGCAAACATGGGGGGTTATCGGGTTTTCCCAAACGCAGCGAAAGCGCCTACGACACCTTTGGCGTTGGTCATTCCAGCACCTCTATTAGTGCGGCCCTTGGTATGAGCATGGCAGCAAAAATGCTCGGCAGTAAACAGAAAACGGTTGCCGTCATTGGTGATGGTGCCATGTCTGCCGGCATGGCTTTTGAAGCTTTAAATCACGGCGGTGATACGGATACAGACCTTCTGGTCATATTAAATGACAATGAAATGTCTATTTCACCCAATGTAGGCGCATTATCAAAACATCTATCAAAAATCATGTCTGGCAAGATGTATTCAACAATGCGCAGCGGCTCCAAACGTGTATTAGAAAAAATTTCCATGTGGGATCTGGCTCAACGAACAGAGGAACACGTAAAAGGCATGATGATGCCTGGTACATTATTTGAAGAACTGGGTTTCAACTATTATGGCCCGGTTGATGGGCATGATATTCCAACACTTATTACCATGTTGCAAAACCTGAGAGCTCAATCGGGCCCATTACTACTGCATGTCATCACCAAAAAAGGCAAAGGTTATAAACCAGCCGAAGACAACCCCTGCCTTTATCATGGCCTGGGAAGTTTCGACCCTGAAACAGGCAACAAATTAGATGCTTCATCTACAAAACCCACTTATACACAGGTGTTTTCTGACTGGGTATGCGATATGGCTGAAAAAGATAACAGACTGATCGCAATAACCCCGGCAATGCGAGAAGGTTCTGGACTGGTTGATTTTTCCAGGTTATACCCTGAACGCTATCATGACGTAGGCATTGCAGAACAGCATGCCGTGACACTTGCTGCCGGTATGGCATGTGAAAAAGCCAAACCCGTGGTCGCCATCTATTCAACTTTTTTACAACGTGCCTATGACCAGTTAGTACACGATGTTGCTATCCAGAATTTACCGGTATTATTTGCCATTGACCGAGCAGGTCTGGTAGGCGCAGACGGCCCTACACACGCAGGCAATCTGGATTTGAGTTATCTGCGCTGTATACCTAATATGCTAATCATGACCCCTTCTGATGAAAACGAGTGTCGTCAGATGCTGACCACCGGTTATCAACATAACGGCCCCGCCGCTGTGCGTTACCCACGTGGACAAGGCCCTGGAATAGAAATCGAGAAAAAATTTAAAACTATTGAGATAGGCACAGCAGAAATAAAACGTCAGGGCAAAAAAATAGCACTGCTGGCTTTTGGTAGCATGTTATCAGAGGCGCTGATAGCTGCTGAGAAACTTGATGCAAGCGTAATAAATATGCGTTTTGTTAAACCGCTTGATACTGAAACACTTAAATCAATAGCGAATAGCCACGAAATAATCGTTACTATAGAAGAAAATGTTGTAGCGGGTGGTGCTGGCAGCGGTGTAAATGAATATCTACTGGCGAATAATCTACAGAAACAAGTGATTAATTTAGGCTTGCCCGATAGATTTGTTGAACACGGTAGCACTCAGGAGTTACTTGCAGAATGTGGGTTGGATGCAGCGGGCATCATTAACTCAATAAAATCTATTAGGTAATAAATGTTAACTGCATTACTCTGTAAGGCCCATAGCCATCGGGGAAAGAGCATCTTTCCCGCTCTGTCCCCTTATTGATGCCATCAAGAGTTTGGCGAAGTCAATTCGCTACTCTGTCAGCCTTTAGTGGTATGGGTTAAGGGGACAGAGCTCCAAAAAACGGAGTTCTATCCCCGATTATGATGAACCATAACAGGGTTGAATATTCGCACCTTACTAGCAGCCAGCCACCCCAAAACTATTAGAGTTTGCTAATAATATTAAAAACCGATAAAATTCTGCGGTTTTTATCAGCCCTTTATCATATATACTCCCAGAACAATATGTCAGCTAAATATACTTTAAAAATCGTTACAGATTTTGCATCTGCGCATACTCTCCGTGGTTATCCCGGAGCATGTAGCCGTATGCACGGACATAACTGGAAAGTTGAGCTCGAACTTGAGTCTTCTCAACTTGATGATATGGGTATGGCGATTGATTTTAAAGCCATGAAAAAAGCAACAAATGATGTATGTGACCGACTCGATCACCGTTATCTGAACGAAATTGAACCGTTCACCGAGATTAATCCCACGGCTGAAAATATGGCGGCCTGGATATTCCAGGAAATAGCCAAACAACTTAATACAGAAACCCTGCGCGTTAGCTCTCTCACTTTGTGGGAAACAGAACGTGCCTGTGTTACATATAGCGAATAGCGAAGAGACAAAAAATGACCAATTCCAAGCCAATGCCCGATGTACAAAACAGTCAGGACAAACGTCACATTGCTATCAACAAAGTGGGCATTAAAGATATTCGTCACCCCGTCCAGGTAAAAGATCGTTCTGGCCATTTGCAACACACTGTCGCTAATTTCAATATGTATGTTGATTTGCCCCATAATTTCAAAGGCACCCACATGTCCAGGTTTGTGGAAATATTAAACAGCCACAATCATCAGATAACCGTTAAAACATTACGCACCATGCTAGCGGAAATGACCGAAAAGCTAGACGCTGAAAATGGCCACATCGAGATGTCATTTACCTATTTTGTTAATAAAAAAGCCCCTGCATCTGGTGTAGAAAGCCTGCTTGATTATGAAGTTACTTTTTATGGAGACAGAGTAAATGGCGAAAATCATGTCGCCGTAAAAGTAGTTGTTCCAGTTACCAGTCTTTGCCCATGCTCTAAAAAAATATCAGATTATGGTGCACACAATCAACGCTCACATGTAACGGTTAATGTAAAAGCTGATGACTTTATCTGGATTGAAGATTTGATCGATATTGTTGAACAGGAAGCGTCATGTGAGCTTTATGGATTATTAAAACGCCCTGATGAAAAAGTCGTAACTGAAAGAGCTTATGATAATCCGAAATTTGTGGAAGATATGGTTCGTGATGTTGCAGCACGTTTAAATGCTGATGAGCGCATTCGTTCATACGTTCTTGAATCTGAAAACTTTGAATCAATACATAACCACTCGGCTTATGCATTGATTGAGCATGATAAAGACGCTTAAAGATTAAAAGCGGTTTTGTCGGCAAATGCACGCACTAAAATGTAGGTAATATTTTGAACGTACCTTAGTGCGGCCCTGAAAGGGCAAAGTGCAGGCGCGCGCAGTAAATAAACTAATACAACTGAATATTATTGTTTTCACTTTTTTGTGATCATTAGCCGAACACTTTTCTCGTTCCCATGCTCCTGCGTGGGAATGCATAGGCCTCGATGTACTAGCCCACACTCCGTACGTTTCCAGGTGCAGAGCTTATTCCATCTTTTGAAATACAACTAGTGAAACCCTGATCATGTAATAAATAAGAAGCTGCTGAGTTATTTAGACCCATGTTGCAGTAAACAACGTATTGTTTGTTTTTATTAAGGGTATCAATTTTTATGGTGCGAGGTACTGATGACAGAAGTGGAGAGAATTATTAGGTATGTGTTACCTGATTAGCTATGCATTCCCACGCAGGAGCGTGGGAACGAGCTGAACGCGAATGTTTTATTTTGTATTAGTTTATTAGACAGAATATAAACTAATACTACTGATTATTAATGCTTTTCTTTTCTGATCATTAGCGTACATTTGCGTTCTAAATACATTTACCCTTCATTCAAACTCAGCTTTCTCAACTTCCAGTTTAGCCAGGCTAATATGCCTGCCTATCTCATCATCAAAACCAGACCAGTCTTTAAATTTAACCAATGCCGCTTCGATTTTAGGTTTCATTTCAAAATCTTCTAAACCTTCATCATTATATTCGGCAACCAGGTTATATAATGTATCAAAGTACTCACGTTGTAACTCTACCAGTTTAATATCACCTGTTGGCCCATGCCCTGGTACATAATATTTTTTCTTTAAACTAATTGCCCTATCTAGCGCTTTTATCACATCTCTAAAACTACCATCATTCATGCGTAAAAGCCTAAGGTAACCTACATTGTCTCCGGTAAAAAATGTCGATCCTTCAACATACTCAAGCATAATATCTGTGCCACTGTGAGCAATACCAACAGAATGAATATTGAAAGTTAAACCCGCTACTTTTAGCTGTTTACCATCACTGACTGCCACTTCAGGGTATGCTATTTTAGTGTCTTTAGTTGCTCCTTCTGTCATGCTAATCATATTATCAATCCATGTCTGTGCCTCCCCCCCTCTGGCTTTTTTAATCATCCGCGGATCAGCTATAATTTTCACATCAGGGTAACTTTGCTGAATAATTTCATTGGCCAACCAGTGATCACCATGCACATGAGTATTGAAAATATGTGAAACAGGCTTATTTGTTACTTTGGCAATTTCACGTAAAACCATAGTCCCTGTTTCATGGCTTGAGCCTGGATCAACAACAACAACCGATTTCTCCGCCACAATAAACGCCGGGTTATTCATAAACCCACGATTTTTAGCATTAGGCAATTCACGCGGTCCATGCACAACATAAACAGTAGAATTAATCTTATCTGCGCTAAACGTTTCAAAAAAATCAGCTGCCATCAGACTTGATGAACAGAAAAATAAAACAAACGGTAAAAATATGTTTTTCATATTGAATCTCATTGTAAATTAATTAATAAGTAAACTAGTCAACCTGAGTTTCATCCATTATATCTGACCCCAGGCTGGTTGCTGATTCAACTACTGAACACCTTTTCCAGTTTTGTTTTTATTTCTAGAAAAATTTTCATCTAGTATAAAAGACTCCATCAAAACTATACTTAACGTTTTTTAGCTGGAGTTAATAATGCATTTAATTTATTTTTTGTCTTCACTAAGTCATGGCATGAATAACGGCTTCTGCGAGCTTTTAATAAATGCATTTTGAGCATACTTGTTTTTTTCGACCAACTATCCCCTTTTCTACTTTCTTTTTTAGATGATGTGTAGCCTGCCTGAAAAACAGGCTTTGCTTACTAAATAAGCTGGAACACGCAAATTACTTCAATCAGTTACTTCAATTGCCTCAACAAGGCATCCCGAAACTCAAATGCGCGGGGTTCTTTAATATCAGAGCCATCTTCCTGACTAATCTTTATTTTACTAACACTAACGCCGGCAATTTGTTCCAACTTGAGAACCATCATGTCTTTTGGGGCTATCTCCTGCTGTTTTTCCTTATATTCTGAAGATTCAAAACCTTCATCTTCATCAACCACAACATCTTTGCCACTAAATAAACCGCTGAACCAGCCACTCTTATCTTCTGCTGGTTTCTCAGTAAGCTTCAAATTACCAACCTTAACCGTCAGGCTAGCAGTCTCTTTATTACTTTTAACAATATCGACACCTAAACGATCCATTGCCACCTGAAGGCGCATCCAGATGGTTTCAGCATCACCTTTAACATCAAACTCACTCGCAGTCTCGTTTACTTTGTTTATCCTGGGTTGATAACTGTTATATGAAGCAAGTAATTCAGTCGCCCCTGATTTATTGATTCCGTTAAACAGAACATAGCGATACAATATTTCACGCTCTAGAAACGGTTCTGAGTCTCTCTGTACCCATTCGGTAATATCATTAGCAACGCTAATTTGTAATCCGCGATGGTTAATAAACATACGTGTCATATTCTTACGCTGACCAGCTTCTACCCTGATTCTAAAACGATCTTTATAATCAGGAGAAAAACCACTAAACCAGCTACTCGACTCCTGTGAATTGTAGGTCACCTGATATTCACTCATCCAGCTAGTATCAATAAAACCCAGCAGCTCTTCTACACGATCAACTTCAATACCTTCTGCTGACAGAAATCCCGGTAATGAAGCCCATACTTCAGCAACTGGCTTATCAATTTCAAGCCAGTAAAGTCGTGAGTCATTTTTTAACTCAAAACCAGTAAATACAGGGGCAATCACTGTGCTTTCACCTGATCTGGCTTTATCAGAAGGCTTGGGTAATCGCAGAGCACCTTGAGTGTCAGGGCTTGTCAATTTTGGAGGAATCTCTAGTGCCCGTACTGAATTTGCCTCCAGGTATTGCGGGCGCTCTTCACCATCTGAACTACAACCCACTATAGAAAGTGAAACCATTAAAATTACAGTGTTTGATAAATTATCAGGTAATAAATTTTTAAACATAATTACAGCACGCCCGCCTGACGCATAGCTTTACGAAGCCTTTCATGATATTGCTCAGATAAAATAGTGAGCGGCAATCTAATTCCTTCAGGTATTTTACCCATCTCGGTTAATGCCCATTTCACAGGAATTGGGTTTGCCTCAACAAACAG
>JAPHRB010000148.1 GCA_026197015.1 Gammaproteobacteria bacterium
CTACCTGTATGACAGGCAATACCACCGGTTTGCTCAATTTTCATGATAATTACATCACCATCACAATCTAATCGCAGTGATTTCACTTTCTGGGTGTGACCTGACTCTTCACCTTTATGCCACAATCTCTGCCGTGAACGCGAATAATATACCGCCTCACCTTTTTCAACCGTTAAACTCAGAGACTCTCTGTTCATCCAGGCAAACATTAAAACCCTACCGGTCTCGGCATCCTGCGCAATAGCCGGCACCAGACCGTCGTCAGTCCACTTTATTTGTTCTAACCAGTCTTTATTCATCAGATTATTTTAACATAGGTAGGATTTAACTGCTTTTGACTAATCACGTCCACTGAAAATAGCCAATAGATAAGCATTAAATATTATAGTCGAACTTCTATTCCCTTACTTGCCATATGCCGTTTAGCCTCTTCTACCGAATATTCAGCAAAATGGAAAATACTGGCTGCCAATACGGCATCCGCTTTGCCCTTTGTGACACCATCAACCAGATGATCCAGATTCCCTACACCACCGGAGGCGATGACCGGAACATTCACTGCATCACTAATAGCCGCTGTTAACTCAAGATCAAATCCAATTTTGGTTCCGTCACGATCCATACTGGTTAGCAAGATTTCACCCGCACCGAAGTCAGCCATTTTAACAGCCCACTCAATGGCATCTATACCCGTTGGTTTACGGCCACCGTGGGTAAAAATTTCCCAGCGATTTTTTTCGCCATCTGCGCTAACTTTTTTTGCATCAATCGCAACAACTATACATTGCGAACCAACTCTTTCACTCGCCTCTTTAACAAATTCAGGATTAAACACCGCCGCCGTATTAATGGCTACTTTATCGGCACCTGCATTTAACATGCGACGAACATCTTTAACTTCACGAATACCACCCCCCACTGTTAAGGGGATAAAAACCTGTTCGGCAACTTTTTCTACAACATGCACAATGGTCTCTCTGTCATCAGAGCTGGCCGTAATATCTAAAAATGTGATTTCGTCTGCGCCTTCACGGTCGTAACGACGCGCTACTTCAACAGGATCACCAGCATCACGAATATCGACAAATTGCACGCCTTTAACAACGCGGCCATTTTTAACATCCAGACAGGGGATTATTCTTTTTGCAAGTGACATAAAATTTCTTTCTCATCATTCAAAAGGTAGTTATTTATTATTTCTGCTCATCTGCCCATTTTTGCGCAGCTGCAAAGTCTAATGTACCTTCATATATCGCGCGGCCGGTAATCGCACCCATAATGCCTTCGTCTTCAACTTTCGACAGGGCTTTTATATCATCCATATTTGTGATGCCACCTGACGCAATAACGGGAATATGTATTGCCTGTGCTAATTTTACTGTCGCTTCAACATTAACACCCTGCATCATGCCATCTCTGGATATATCGGTATAAATAATAGATTCAACACCATCTTCTTCAAAACGCTGCGCCATATCTATCACATCGTGACGTGTCACTTTCGACCAGCCCTCTGTCGCCACCTTGCCGTTTTTAGCATCTAAACCAACAATAATGTGACCGGGGAAACCGGCACAAATCTCACTGATAAAGTGCGGATCGGTTACCGCTTTTGTACCAATAATGACATAACTCACACCCGCGTCCAGATACGCCTCAATGGTTTTTTCATCACGGATACCACCACCAATTTGTACCGGCACATCAGGATAGGTTTCTACTATTTGATGTACAACCTCTGCATTTACCGGTTTACCTTCAAATGCACCGTTCAGGTCAACCAGATGTAAACGGCGACAACCTGCTTTTACCCATTTGCCAGCCATTGCGACCGGGTCATCAGAAAACACGGTATTATCTTCCATAATCCCCTGACGTAAACGAACACAATGTCCATCTTTTAGATCAATGGCGGGTATCAGTAACATATTATTTTTTCACCTTAATTATTAATAAAAATTTTCAAATGTCTCTACATAAAGAAAAGTTACTAAACTTTTCCAGACTTAACAAATGTTTTTAAGCACCATTCCATAGTGTGAAATTTTTCAACAACTGCAACCCATCCTGTGCGCTTTTTTCGGGATGACACTGCACAGCAAAAACATTATCTTTAGCAATTGCAGATACAAAATTAATTCCATAATCACAGGTCGCTGCCACCAGACTTTTATCCTCTGGGTCAATATAATAACTATGCACAAAATAAAAACGACTATTGTTATTTATGTTTTGCCATAAAGGGTGATCAATAGTCTGATCTACATTATTCCAGCCCATATGCGGAATTTTTAATTTTTCATTCTGCTCGTCTTTTAAATCATTACCAAAAAAACGAACATTTCCCGCATACAAACCCAGGCACTCTATGCCTTCATTCTCCTCACTGTGATTTAGCAAGACCTGCATACCCATGCAAATACCAAGAAAAGGTTTTTCTTTGGCTGCATTTAAAACCACCTGAGTTAATTCACGATCTTCTAATTCACGCATACAGTCGCGGGCAGCTCCCTGACCGGGAAATACCACACGATCTGCATTAGCAATTTCATTTGCATCGGACGAAATAATAACACTTTGATCAGGCGCCACATGCTCAACCGCCTTGGCAACTGAACGCAAATTCCCCATGCCATAATCAACAACCACGATTTGTGCCACTACAAACTACCTTTAGTTGAAGGCATTACCCCTTGCATTCGGGGGTCTTCTTCCAGGGCCATACGCAGTGCACGGCCAAATGCTTTAAAAATAGTTTCTGCTACATGGTGCGCGTTACGACCACGAATCGAATCAATGTGTAATGTTACTTTAGCGTGATTAGTGAAACCCTGAAAGAACTCGAAAAACAGGTCGACATCAAAACCACCTATACTGGCTCGTGGGAACTCAACAGGCATCTCAAGGCCAGGACGACCTGAAAAATCGATAACTACACGTGACAATGCTTCATCCAGAGGCACATAAGCATGACCATATCGACGAATACCTTTTTTATCACCTACCGCTTTATCAAAGGCCTGACCCAAAGTAATGCCAATATCTTCTACCGTATGGTGCGCATCAATATGTAGATCACCTTTAGCCTGAATTTTTAAATCAATCAGGCCGTGACGAGCCACCTGATCGAGCATGTGGTCGAGAAAAGGTACACCGGTATTAAATTCGGACTGCCCACTACCATCTATATTAATTTCAGCAGTGATTTGAGTTTCCAGTGTGTCGCGAGCGATTTTCGCAGTGCGATCGGTCATTTACTTAGTTCTCCAGCGGGTAAACGGTTAAAGCTTATAGGATACACTGTAATAAAGGTGGGGAAAATAACTTATTATTCGACACAAAAAATAAGGCCGGCCCCCCTGCAGGGGCCGGCCTTGTTTATCTATTCACTTAAACCTATTTTATCGTATTATGCATATTGTATTTCAAGCGAGAAAAGTAACAGTTCAGAAAGGTTGACGCAGAGAAACCTAACCACAAAAAACCAAAACTAAACGCATACGCCTGAATACGGAATACGCTTTCATCAACATCTAACATCATGGCAACGGCAATATCAGCCGGATCAATAAAAGTAAACAGCAAAAATACCAGCCCACCAACCACTAAAGCGTTAGTCCATAAAAAAGAAATTACACATTTACAACTCGGCGCATCACTCATAAAAACCCCCAAATTCTTTATTGTTCATTTTAAGTACAGCTGTAAGACTCAACCGATTCAAGCAAGGAGCCACCTACAAGCATATTGATTTAAATCAATTAGACTTCAACGCAATTAAGCTGTCAACCCTGTATTCATAATTAATTCTATTTATATGCGGTTTCTGTGATACTCGCTACTTATAAGTATAATTTATAAAAATCACGCGCCAATACAATACGCTTATAGGCCTTAGTGTCGCCTTTTGGCACAATACATGCCACTTTATAAAAAAACCATATTTAAACATTAACTTACAATAATCCTCATAATTTACTGACTTAAACTAGAATTTATATAACATTAATTTTTAAAATTCACCTGGTCGACGGTATGTTAAATTTGCTCCACGTTAACCAGTGATTTTTTTATACCTGTAACCAAAATGTAACTGGGCCATCATTCAACAGACTGACCTTCATATCTGCAGCAAACTCCCCTGACTGTAACTGGCCCATTGCCTTCTCACATTGCTTTGAAACGTAATTAAACCAGTACTCAGCCTCTTTCGGTGATGCCGCACTGGAAAAACCCGGCCTCATACCGCTTTTCGTATCTGCAGCAAGTGTAAACTGTGGCACCAGTAACAATTCACCCTTTATATCGCGCAAACTTAAGTTCATTTTTCCTTCCGCATCCTCAAAAACGCGGTAGCCCAACATTTTATGAATGAGCTTATCTGCTTTTATCTGATCATCCTGCCTTTCAATACCCAGCAATACCAGCAAGCCCTTTTCAATTCGCGCAATTTCAGAATCAGACACGGACACACTCGCATGACTAACTCTTTGAATTAATGCGATCATTTTAATATTTCGCTCATTTCTCTCGTTGCCCTTAATAACTCCCGGGTTATGCCACTTTCAACAACAGAGTGCCCCGCATCACTGACAATAGATAAATTCGCCTCAGGCCATGCCTTAGACAGCTCCCATGCCTGCTCTACCGGGCATATCACATCATAACGACCGTGTACTATATACCCTGGAATATGACGTATTGCCTGAATATCATTAATTAACTGATCTGGTTTTAACCAACAGTCGTTCATAAAATAATGACATTCAATGCGCGCAATACTCAATGCCGAGTGTGGATTTGCGAAACTTTCGACAACATCTTTATCTGTTTCCAGTGTAGCCGTCATACCCTCCCAGATTGACCAGGCTTTTGCAGCCCGTAATTGCTGCATTTCGTCATCCCCTGTTAACTGCCTGGAATAGGCCTGCACCATATCTCCACGCTCAGACTCAGGAATTGGCTTAATGAATTTTTCCCAGTAATCCGGAAATAGCCGGCTGGTGCCCTGCTGATAAAACCACTGTACGTCTTTATCCCGCGCCAGAAATATGCCTCTCAGGATGAGACCACTTACACTATCCGGGTGCGTTTGTGCGTATAAAAGGCCTAATGTTGAACCCCATGAGCCTCCAAATACGACCCATTTATCAATTTTCAAATGCCGGCGAATAGTTTCTATATCTGACACCAGATCCCAGCTAGTATTATTTTCCAGGCAGGCATGAGGGGTGGATTTACCGCAACCACGCTGATCAAACAAAATGATTCGATAAATATCAGGATCAAAGTATCTGCGATGAAAAGGCGCACAACCGGCACCCGGCCCTCCATGCAGAAACAACACGGGTAAACCTGAAGGGTTACCACACTCCTCGATATACAGGGTATGCAGATCATCCACCTGCAAGTGATGGCTAACAAAAGGGCTGATTGAATTAAATAAGTTACTCATACTCTTACTCGCTGGTATTCATAGCTGAATTGATATTTCTACAATGATGTCTTTTAGCATTTAAATCATTCTATTTAAGCATATATAAATTTACAGTTTGGACTATTCAAATAGTTTATTTTTTAAAAGGACAACTTCAGGCGGCACTCTGTAGGATTATCCCTACATCCACAACGTGAGAAACCTGACAGTAAGCACCTGAATCTACTGATAGTAACATTTAGGAAGCTTGTCCATAATACAGTCATGGACAAAAGGACATGGCACAAACAAGGACACAGGGAATAGTTAGGAAGTAGCACGATAGGAAATACAGGGATAAGGAATCCACGGAAGAACAGAATGTTTTACAGGAGTATATGAAAAAATGGATCTAGCTACAACGCCATAATCAATCACCAGGGCAACGGAAGTCCAAAACCCGGCACGGAATGCCGGGTTTTTTATTGCCTGTAATAAAGTAAACCACGCTGTGGCCCTGACTCAGCCTTTGTCAGATATTTTTTAGCTTTTAACTCACACACTGGATAATAAAGTATCTCTCGCTTTATTGATTTGCTGAGCCAGATAATCGGAGCCGCCCCTGTCCGGATGCAGTTTTTGTATTAAACGTTTGTGGGCGGTATTAATTTCTTTTTTATTTGCCGTTTCAGATACGCCTAAAATATCCCTGGCCTGTTTATCACTCATTTTAGAGTCTGTCATTGGTTCACGATATGACTCAGACCCGCCTTTAGCCCACTCAGGGTATTTACGATCAAGATAAGCTATCAATAACGAGGCAGATTCGGCATCTTCCTGTTTGCACTGATCAAGTAACAACATAATCTGCTCAAGGCTCATCTCCTGTAACTTTTGCCCCTGAAAATCCCCTTCTAACACTTCACCCTGCAACTCACCACTTAACATATTTATTTCTAGATGTATAAATCGTGCCGTCATCGTCGACTGATGATTTTGTCGATACCGCTTAAAATAAGGTAGAACTGTTGGCCACACGCCTATAAAAAATCGAGCCACACGGGGAATTAAAGGTAAAAGCGCACCAACTGCGGCAATCAACCAGTTGAGCCGGCCAGTCAACACAAGAACAGCCAACAAACCCACTGATAATATTATTGCCAGGTTTTTTAAAAGCTGTTTCTTTTTAAGCGGGTCCAGGCGCCTGAAAAGATATAACAGATAAAAAACAACGAGCAGAATCAGTAAAATTAAGATAATACGTGGCAAAAGTCACCTTTTCTAAAATCAGAGTACAGACACAAAATGATGTCCAGAATATCGCATAAGTAGAATAAAAACCGGCACAGTAAGCAAATCGTTTTATACCATTATATAACCATTCATGCTCGTCATATTATAAACAATCTACGCTAAATCAACTGTAAAGAATGTTGATAAATGAACAACATCCGTGTTTTTGAGTGACAATCATTAAATAATAAGTATCGGATGAAATGGATACAGCAATTTTAATAACTATTATTGTTTTATGCCCGGTATACTTATCGGTTTCATTAACTTAAACACAGTATTAATTTATTCGGACAGCAAGACTTATACAACCTGAATCCGATTTTTGAAATCACGTAAAGTTTATAAAAACACCCATTTTAAATTTATTAACGGTATTGCTTATCCATAAAGATATAAAACATTAATTATTAGAACGTTTATAATTAATAATTACTGTCACATGGTCACCCGGATAAATTAAGTCTGGATTTTTTATATTACTTAATTTTGCAAGCTCGGGATAACGCCACGGATTATGCACATATCTTTTTGCAATAAACCATAAGGTATCACCCTTTACAACCACGTGAATAAATTTTTTGCTTGATATCAAAGTAGATTTTTTTGTATTTTTTAATTCAACCTCTGTTGTTTTATCAGCGACTTCCTTTCTCTCTTTTGAAACAAGCCCTGTCGAACTATTATCTGCTTTAAGCACATTAACAGGCTCACTTTCTATTACAGTCTGGCTCTCTATCTTATCCTTACTTTCTGTCACCACCTGTCTTTCGATAACTTTTTTACTTTCTGCAATAACAGCTTGATCTGATATATTTAACTCATCTACTTTTTCTACACCAGCTTCTTCAATAATATATTGATCTGCCTCTCTCTCCCCTGGCGTTACGCTCACCTCTTTTTCTGAAACACTATTGATGACGTTATTTTCTAAATCCACATCTTTCTGCTCATTAAAATCAGCATCGAAATCATTCACCTCAACACTATTTTCAATTAACTCATCTTCCTGAACAACATCATTTACAACAATAAGTAGCCCGTCATCATTTTTGGTTATTTCTACCGATTCATTATCTACAATTGTTTCCTGGTTCGCAGACCCGGCCTCTACATCACTATTTTCAACAACCGGTTCGATTGCCATGTTTTCTTTTTCTGCCCTGGCGGGTTTTTTTACTTCTGTGTAATCACTGCTTTCTGAATATTTAAACGTCTCTGTGATTGTTGTTTTTTTATCCACCTGTAAAACACCATCATTACCCGGCTCAATAAAATCGAATAAATAATAAACCCCAACCACAGCCATTAAAGCCAGCAACCCAAACCAGATTATACCGTTATTCCCCTGTGGTAGCGGCTGAATCTGAGTAGGTCCGGGCTGCGCGGGCTTAATCTCGTTATATTGTTTTACGTCACTATTTTTTTGTATTACTTCTTTAGCGGCCGTCTGTATTTTAGTTTTATTGTTATTTGATTTATTGTTTTCAACTGCATTTATATTTTTATTAGTTTTAGAAACGGGCACCTGGTGCTGATAAAGTTTGTTGTCTTCAGCTTTACCACTGTATATATTATTAATTTCCGGCTTTCTTTCTGACGCCCTGTTTTCAGGCTGATAACTGCTTTCTTTTTTACTTATCTGTTCTGTTTTATCTGGTTTATTAACATATAAATTCTTTATGTTTTTATTATCACTAATATCATTCGTTTTCTCAACTTCAACACCCACTGGTTGCGTGATATTTGTATCACGACTTTCAACTTCTTTTTTATCTAATGAAACCACTTTTACTGATGATTCATCATTACTTTTAACATCACTTATCTCAATGTGTTCTTCTGCAGGTTTATTGGCAGAATTTATATAAGCCGTTGTTATAATATCAGCTGTTTTTTCTTCAATAATTTGATTATTAGTTTCATTATGCGAATTCGTTGATGTGTTTTTATTATTTGCCTGCTTATTAGCAGCCACTTTAATCATTTCAATATGTTTACGCAGATAACCTGTTGATTTAAATTTATCCAACTGTTCAAAGTCAGCATATAATCTGATATTTTTTTCTTCTACCAGTGTTCGACTAAATACATTTCGAGGAATATAAGCAGGCACCTGAGACCAGCCTTTAGTGGGGAAACTAATAACATCTTCTATTTCATCGACCCAAAACCCAGCATGCCCCCCTTCCACCTCAACAATGACTATTTTTCCCGGATCATTCCTGTCCGCTTTGTCAACACCAAACCTGACCCTTAGATCAACCAGCCTCACCATGCCGTGTATAGATTTAAATACACCGGGCTCCGCTACACTCGAACCCGGAGGAACGGTTAGTTTAGGCGGCAGTGTTACAGCTTCTACCGGCATAGTTGGCGAACACACAAATACCGGCCCTACTCTGTAGAGCAATAATGCATTTGATTCCTGAATATTATGAACTGACAAGATTATTCCATATATTTTTCCTGCCAGCTTTTATATAACTGCCAGGTGTATTCTGTAAATTCTTCTTTACTATTAAACTGTGACGGATCTATCGCATCAAACACATAATAGTTTGCTGTACTATTTTCAGTATTCAGAAAATGATATATTTTATCCAGTAACGTATGTGGGTCTCTCCAGGCAAAATCGTCCTGCGCTTCGTAATGTAAAAAAACAGGCAGAATAGGTACACCTGTTTTCATTGAAACATCAAACGCCCCGTAACGAAACGATTCAAAAATACGCTTACCCTTACAGCCGCCTTCAGGGTAGAGCGCTATATTTTTGCCGTTTTCAACTTCTTTTCTTATGGTTTCTGCTGCTTTATTTCTCGAATCTTTTGATTCTCGTTTAACATAAAGATTACCCGCAGCTGATGAAATCCTGCCTACCACCCACCAGTCTTTAACTTCTATTTTAGCTAATGAGTAAACCTCAAACAGCGCTGGTATACCTATATCCTCAAATGCTGAAGGGTGATTTGCAATAAGAATGTAATTCTGAGGAATATCATTCATATTTTTCTGATGTAGTTTTAAATTCACATCCAGTGCTCGCACAAATGACTTACACCACACCCTGAACAGGCGATAATACCAGTAACCCAATAACCCAGCAGGCAACCATGACAGCACATATAAGAGGACTGTAAGCAATAAAAAATCCAGCCACATTGCTGCTAATTTTAATATTCTGCCAATATAATAAAACACATATGCTCCCTTAACTGGTCATTTACCTTATAAATTCATTTAATTATAGTTCATTAAATAGTTAAGCTTTTGATTGACCTGATTGGTTGCTGTTGTTAACTTGCTGACACAACAATAAATCGCTTAATCATGAAAATAAACTACCTTAAACATTTCCTGCTCTTCTGCTCCATTATCACATCTGGTTGCGCCAGCGTTAACGGACCTACTGACCCTCGAGACCCTCTTGAAAGCTATAATCGAGCTGCTTATGAGTTTAATGACAGCTTTGATCGATATTTGTTAAAACCAGTCGCAGAGGGCTATGAGACAATCACTCCCGACCCGATAATGAAGGGCATAAATAACTTTTTCAGCAATCTTGATGATGTCATTGTTATTTTTAACGATATCCTGCAACTAAAACCTATGCAGTTCATTTCAGATACCGGCCGTTTTATAATTAACAGCACCCTTGGTTTAGCGGGTTTTATTGACTGGGCCAGTGATATGAATATGCCTAAACATCAGGAAGACTTCGGACAAACACTGGGTTACTGGGGTGTACCTGAGGGGCCTTATTTTGTCATTCCTTTTTTGGGGCCTAGCACAATTCGCGATGCACCCGCCCTGTTTGTTGATAGCGCACAATTCGACCCTGTCTGGCAGGAAGTAGAAAACGGCTTCCCAGTTATTCAACGGGATAGAGAGCTATCATGGGGTGCAACGGTTGTTAAAACTATCGATACACGTGCTTCTTTATTAAAAGCAGAAAACATACTTAATGAGGCTGCTTTAGATCGGTATACCTTTATACGCGAAGCCTTTCTCCAACGACGCTTAAATCTCGTTCATGATGGTAAGCCACCGGTGGAAGCCGTTGAATTTAATGAAGATGAGTTATTTGATTTCGATGAGCCAGAAAAAGCACCCGATAAACCCGGAAACGTAATTGATGAGTAACTTTGTTCAGCCGCCTAAAACATTACTCCGCCAAACCGGTCGTGCGCTTGTTGATTTCAATATGATACAAGAGGGTGACCGCGTTTTGCTTGGTTTATCCGGCGGCAAAGACTCTTTAGCTTTATTACATATTCTCAACCACTTTCAGAGGCATGCGCCTGTTAAGTTTGAGTTTGCTGCCATGACAGTTGACCCAATGGCGGGAGACTTTGACCCATCACCTATGATTCCTTATTTAGAGTCTTTGGGTGTTGAGTACCACTACCGGCGCGAGCCAATTATGGACATCGCAAAAGAACACATGGGTAAACCCTCTTACTGCTCATTTTGTTCACGTATCAAACGCGGCATTATGTATAACACGGCCAGAAAACACGGTTTTAATGTGATTGCACTTGCTCAACACCTGGATGATCTTGCAGAAAGTTTTATGATGTCTGCGTTTCATGGCGGACAACTTAGAACCATGAAAGCTAATTATGTTATTGATGAAGGTGACCTAAGGGTAATTCGCCCACTGGTTTACGCCCGTGAACGACAAACCCGTGAGTTTTCTATTAACGCTGAACTACCGGTAATCCCGGACTCCTGCCCCGCCTGTTTTGCAATGCCAACTCAGCGACAACATTTCAAAGAATTGTTAGCGGCTGAAGAACTAGAGAACAAAACCCTGTTTAAGAGTTTATTAACAACGATGAAACCTTTAATGAGTGAAGGCTGCCCAGATATTAAAATTTAGCTATATCAGCAGGCACACAAAGTTTTCAGTTCAGGATAAAACTCATAATTTATACTTAATATGTCATTATAAAAATGAGACCTGGCAATTAAAATGTATTGCCACTAACGATGCAAACTCTGCTTTCTCCGGTTTTCTGTGATTATTTATTCAAAGTTAATAAATTCGAAAACTAAAGCAGACCTTCGTAATTCTCACATGACCTTTAGATTATGTTAAGGGTGATTAGTTAAGGACTAATTAATAAATAAATTATAAAGAAGGGCTTCTCGAACAGGTGAATGAGCAGTAGACTCTGAATAAGCAACAAGTGAGTATGTGAAATGCGAGCCAGTGAAATGAGAGCCAGGGCTATTATTAATTTTGTCATATTGACAGCTTTACTTTTTCCGGCCGGGGCCAATTCTACTGGCATCGATCTCCACTGGTTATGGGACAACAGCTGCGCTGAATGTCATGGGCATTCGGGTGGATTTTCACGTAAGTTCCTAAAGGTTTCAAATGGCCAACTCCAGGGCATTCACCATGTTAATAACCTACGTTTATTTCTACACAATCATTACCTGACGGTTAGCGAAGTTGATGGTATTTATGAGATGTTACTTGCACAAGCAAGCACAAACCCACGATTTAAAAACGAATGTAGTCGCTGTCATGGAAACACTGCTCAGTTCGTGCGCAATTCAATGGTTTTTCAAGGGGAAGAGCTGATGAGTCTCAAGTTTGGGCAACCTGTGCATCGTTTTATGGAACATCATCAGCGCTTAAAAAGTAATGACATCGAATTTTTCATGAACCTGTTTACGCGTGTAGCACGCGAAGTTTACCGACCTTAAAGAACCAGGGTCAGATCTCAATTGTTTCTAATATTAGAGAAAACTGGGTTCTGAGCTCACTTATTGATTTACCATTCGTTGCTTTCTACATAAAGCTCATTAAAATCAATTTGAGTTGGCAATAAAGGCACACCTACATATACTACTGTTTTCCTGGCACCTGCTCCATAGGCCATTTCTTTAAAGGCTCTTCCTTCTATCATGGTTAAGCCGCCTTCAATTTTTTCCATGGGATGAATAATTACGCATGGGGCTATGGATATAAAGCTGCCTGGTATAGCCTTTTTGATTAATTCCTGTAATAACTTTTCACCAATATGAAAGTCAGAGAATAATGTTCGAGGGTGTGAGAATGGATTAATACTTTCAACGCCAGCTTTATTTCCTATTGCTGTAATTATTATTTTTCCATCAGCTTTGGTCTTGCATTCAACTAAAGGCTTTTCTTCAATAATAGATAAAGTACTTGTATTTGTAATCTTGATTCTATTTTCCCAGATTTGCACGTACAGAGTTTGTGCAAAGTTATCAAGTAATTTTCGTATCATAATTTTATGTGCAACGTTTAAGCTGTGGGGCGCGCGTCTTTTTTCGCGACCAATTCAACTGCCTTGTTAGAGTTTTTTTATTCATTACACTCTTGTAACTCATTATACATAACAACAGCAGTTGATGGACAGAGCTCTTTAAACTGCTTTGTTTGTGTAATAGCCTCGGGGATATTTCCACGGTCTCTAATCATGAAGCCTGTTTTCTTGAAATAATCTGCTGCTGTTTCAGTTAAAAGATATAATTTTTTTAACCCTATATTACTAACTTTTCTTTCTAGCAATGCGTATATTTTCCCACCGACACCAATGCCTCTATATTCAGGCGAAACAGCGAGAGAACGTATTAATACAACCTCCCCATATATCTCGAAGCCACCCACACCAATAATTATACTTCGCTTCTCGGCTACGATAAAATTTTCTATATGACTCGTTAGATCGTTATACGGCAGGCCGCACTCTCTTAATAAATTTTCTATTTGCTTTATATCTAGATCAGCTGCATCCCTGTAGTTCATTTGTTTTTATTACTCTAACGCCCAGTTAAAGGGCTGATAACCCAGTAGTGAACTCTTATTAATATTGGTTTTGTAGTGTAAGTGAATAATGTAATTCAAGTTTCGGGTTATTAGTCCTTTTTGAACGTCTTGTTATCTCTGCCGAATTCATATACTAAGTGCGACACCTATTAAAATAAAGAAGGTGATCTGTAATACTAGTGTTTATTCTCTCCCGCCAAGAAGTGAAAAACACTATGAAATATAAACAGATCACCTCACATGAAAGATATATAATGGCTGCACTTAAAACACAAGGTTTTTCTATAAAAGCGATAGCAGAACACTTGGGTCGCCACCGTAGTAGCATCTATCGTGAATTTAATAGAAATAGTTGTTATCACATTGATGGTTCTTATCGTCCTAGCAAAGCGCAAAGGCGTACGACTGCCAGGCGAAAACGATCAAGGCGAAACAGACATTATAGCCATGCAGATTTTTCTGTAGTAAGACAGCTGCTACGACAAAAGCTTAGTCCAGAGCAGATAGTAGGATATATAAGGCGTTTTAAACTCATGAAACGCCGAATAAGCCATGAAACGATCTATCAGTATATTTGGCGAGACAAGACTGAAGGAGGTGTGTTATGGAATTATTTAAGACAGTCTCCTAAACAAAGAAGAAAACGTTATAAAGCCTACGATAGTCGTGGTCGGCTAGCAGCCAAGCGGAACATCAGTGAGCGACCAGCAAGCGTAGAGACGCGTA
>JAPHRB010000055.1 GCA_026197015.1 Gammaproteobacteria bacterium
AGAATGATGTTTTTTATATTAGATAATTCTCCTTCAATAAATTCTCTTTTCAGCTCAAGACCAATCATGAAAAAAAATACGGCCATTAAACCATCATTCACCCATAATAGAAGAGGCTTTGCAATTTCCAGCGCACCAAATTTTATTTCAACGGGTGTATCAATTAATAGAGTGTAATAGCTTTGTAGTAGTGAATTGGCCAATATAATGTCAAGTGCAGCGGCAAAAATGAGCCTTATGCCAACAGCCAACTTAAGTCGTAAAAATTAAATAATGATGTCTCTAGATGATTTTTCATAAACAATTTCTTTTAGTTCCTTAGTTCTACTCTACATGTTGTTGAAATATTCAATATAAATCATTGTAAATGAGTTGGCGGATAAATTTGTCAGGCTGACTATGGTATTTTTAATTAAAAATAATAACGTGTATAGATAGTTATCAATGATAAGCATTGGGAATTTAAATTTAATTAAAAGTCATAATCTCTGTACTATTCACTGTCGTAAATATAATCAATATTGATATTAATATTAAGGTTTATCATGATAAAAAGAGAAGAAAGTTTACTTGATAGTATAAAAAAAGCGTTTTCTGCATTCTCTTATGAGTATAGTGGTGAAATGCTTTCTTCACATAGTAAAAATCAGGTGTTGTCTGGGATATCCAATGATAAATCAGCCAGGGACAAATTAGCCAGGGCTAAATTAGTCAAAGATAATAGTTCTAGTGTGTTAAATAAAAGCACAAATTCTAAGATGATTAATCCTGCCTATGACAGGCTGGGGAATAAGCCAAAAATATTAACAAAGAATAGGTAGCTTAATAATGACAATATTATATTTCCTGATGTCATATTAACTTCAGGTGCTTTCAAATAACTCATGAATGTAAAAAAGTAACTAAAAGTTACATTATATTCCACATATGTCTGCTTTTGTTGATTGATAGACGATAATCTATCAATTGTCTATTTAATATTTACTTGTATATAGCTATGAGGTTTTTTAATATTTTATGTAAGAAATACAGGTATCTATCTTTTGGATATTTAAATGCAAAAGAAAATAGTGAATAACACATGGTAAAACTTAAAACATATGTTTATATAGATTCATTGCAGCCGCAGTTAGCAGAATACATGGCTTCTGTGTCACAGGGATTTCCTCCTGTACCAGGTGATGCTTGTCTGTGGGTTGAAGTTTCACCAGGTATGGCCATTCATCGAGTTACTGATATTGCATTAAAAGCATCGCAGGTGAAACTGACACAACAAATTGTTGAACGCGCTTATGGTTCAATGGTTATACATCACAGGGATCAAAGTGATGTGATTGAGTCAGGTAGAATATTGTTGTCGCATATTGATGCTGCTGTAAACGATCGTGAGCATTGCGATATTGAATGGCATGATATTATTCATGGCATGACAGCAGAACACGCTGTTTTGATTAACCGTCAGCATCGAGGTGGTTCAATGATATTACCTGGTGAAAGCATGTTTATTCTCGAAGCTCAACCAGCTGGTTATATTGTTTATGCGGCTAATCAGGCAGAGAAAGCTGCCAATATTACATTGGTTGATGTGCGTGCTGTAGGTGCTTATGGTCGCTTAACAATATCTGGGAAAGAAGGTGATGTTGAAGAAGCTGCAGCCGCAGCAATCAGAGCCTTAAAAAACCCATCAAGGACATAAAGATGCATAGACAGGAGCTTTTAAATTTATTAAGAGATCATCATACGCGTTTTATGGACGAGTCAGGTTATGTACAACGTGCAATATCTTATATCGAACAGCATGACAATTGTTTCTATCGTGAACTATGGCCAGTACATATCACAGGATCGGCGTGGGTAATTAATCCAGATCGAAATCGAATCTTAATGATGCATCATAAGAAACATGATCAATGGTTTCAGCCTGGTGGTCATGCAGATGGGGATGCAGATATTGTGCGTGTCGCCCTTCGTGAAACAGCAGAAGAAACGGGTATAGATATATCACAGGTTAATTTATTAGATTTAAGTGTATTTGATGTTGATATGCATAACATTCCAGCTATGGGGAATGAACCACAACATAAACATATTGATATAAGATTTCTGGTGGAAATAGACGATAACATATTCGTGCCTGGAAATAATGAATCACACCAGGTGTTATGGGTTAATTTGTATGAAGTCACTCGTTATAATAATAACCGTTCAACTTATCGTATGCTGGAAAAAACGCGGCAACTACGTAATATTTTAGCTGCCTGATAATTATTGCAAATGTTTATTATGATCAAGAATTGTATCCAGGTTTTTCTAGTAAATCTTTCTTGAATTCATTCTGATTACGGTAATTAATTAAATTTTTACGGATACGCGGGTGTTTATTAGCGAGCATACCTGCTGCAAATAAAGCGGCATTGGCTGCACCTTCTACTCCAGTATCCTGCATTCTAATAGTGTTTATTTTATTGTTATTTGAATCACATTCTATTTTCTGTCCGTTAGAATCATTTATTTGTATTCCAAGTACGGGCACTTCTGTTTTAGAAGCAATAATTCCAGGTAAATATGTCTTTCCAGTGGAGCCGGCAATGATAATTTCGAGGCCGCGATTTATTGCTTTGCTTGCATATTCATGTAGTTGATTAGAGTTTTTGTTTGCCGTAATGATACGAGCTTCATAGGAAATTCCTAAATGCGCAAGTAATTGCGCTGTATGTTTCATGGTGTTCCACTGTGATCTTGAGCCTAAAACAATGCCGACTTGCATATTCTTACCCTCTTATAAAAGCACCTAAGTAACTTACATGCCTGTTAATAAAACATTGTTAAAAGGTAACGTTATTCTTGTTGCAGGAATAATCAAAAGATTCTTATAAAGATATAGATAACTATCTATAAAACAGGATTTTTATTTCAATTAGTTATTAGGGGTTTCATGTATAAACTTGTGTGCAGGTTAATGCATAAGATTAGATAGTCGTGTTTATATGAATGCCTTTTATGTAATTATTCTGAAAAATATTTATTTTTAATTTAAACAAAATAAAGAATGACTATTTAATGTGATGTTTTTTATCTGTTGATTGAGAGGCGTTTATTAATATTTAAGTGCATTGTTTTAGTTGTTTTTCATGCATAGATTAAAAGCTATGAATTATTAATAAAATATCAATTGGAACCATGAGTATATCTTGTCATATGATTTGCCACAGTTAATTAAGTAATGAATGTTTTTAGCAACTAACTAAAGAGACAGGAGTAGACAATGTCAGAGAATGCTTATAAAGCGGGTGTTAAGGAATACCGCGAAAAATATTGGACACCAGATTATGCTCCACTTGATACAGACCTTTTGGCATGTTTCAAAGTGACTGGGCAGCCTGGTGTTCCGCGTGAAGAAGTTGCTGCTGCCGTAGCTGCAGAAAGTTCAACAGGCACATGGAGTACAGTTTGGTCAGAGTTTTTGACGGATATGGAATATTACAAAGGACGTGCTTATCGGATAGAGGATGTACCAGGTGACTCTGAATCATTTTATACATTTATTGCATACCCACTGGATTTATTTGAAGAGGGTTCGATTGTAAATGTACTGACTTCACTGGTTGGTAACGTATTCGGTTTTAAAGCGCTTAAGCATCTTCGTTTAGAAGATATACGTTTCCCAATGGCTTTCATTAAAACTTGTGGTGGTCCACCTGCGGGCATACAGGTTGAGCGTGATCGTCTGAATAAATACGGTCGACCATTACTTGGTGCAACAATCAAACCAAAACTAGGTTTATCAGCTAAAAACTATGGTCGTGCAGTTTATGAATGTTTACGTGGTGGTCTGGATTTAACTAAAGATGACGAGAACGTAAACTCTCAACCCTTTATGCGCTGGCGTGATCGTTTTGAATTTGTTGCTGAGGCAATCAGAAAAGCTGAGATGGAAACAGGTGAGCGTAAAGGTCATTACCTGAATGTAACCGCGGCGACCCCTGAAGATATGTATGAGCGTGCCCAGTTCGCTAAAGAATTAGGTATGCCAATTATTATGCATGACTTCCTGACGGGTGGTTTTACAGCGAATACGGGTCTGGCGAATTACTGTCGTAAAAATAGCATGTTGTTACACATACATCGTGCAATGCATGCAGTTATCGATCGTCATCCAAAGCACGGTATCCACTTCCGCGTTTTAGCTAAATGTTTACGTTTGTCTGGTGGCGATCATCTGCACACAGGTACGGTTGTAGGCAAGCTGGAAGGTGACCGAAATTCAACGCTTGGTTTTGTAGATCAGTTACGTGAATCTTTTGTTCCTGAAGATCGTTCACGAGGTGTTTTCTTCGATCAGGACTGGGGTTCAATGCCTGGTGTATTCGCAGTAGCATCTGGTGGTATACACGTTTGGCATATGCCTGCACTACTTAACATCTTTGGTGATGATTCAGTGCTTCAGTTTGGTGGTGGTACACAAGGTCACCCATGGGGCAATGCAGCAGGTGCAGCAGCTAATCGTGTTGCTTTGGAAGCATGTGTTAAGGCGCGTAATGAAGGACGTGAACTTGAGCGTGAAGCACGTGACATTCTTGGTGCGGCAGCTCGTACCAGTCCTGAACTGGCAATTGCAATGGAAACATGGAAAGAAATTAAGTTTGAGTTTGAAACTGTTGACAAACTTGACATTTAATACCGTTGATAAATTGGGCATGCTTTTAAAGCTTGGCCCAGTTATATAAAACTAGTGAACAAGATAAAGATTACGAGGATACAAACATGTCAAATAATTATACCGAGGGTGATTTTCAAACTGCCCAAACATTGGAAACTTTTGGTTTTCTACCAAAGTTGACACAAGAAGAAATTCATTCGCAGATTGCATACATCATTGCGAATAACTGGACGCCTGCTATTGAGCATGAGCATCCAAGTGGTTCAAGCAATCATTACTGGACAATGTGGAAGCTACCGTTTTTTGGCGAACGCGACCTAGGTAAAGTTGTTGATGAGTTGGAAGCGTGTGGTAGAGCTTATCCAGATCACCACATTCGTTTACTTGGTTACGATAACTATACCCAAAGTCAGGGTTCAGCCTTTGTAGTACGTGAAGGGCGAGTTTAAGCGTGTTTTTCACGCCGTATTAAAAAGTAAATTTTGGCAATCACAAACATGATGATGCGATGGGGTTAACAATGGCACAAACAGCAAAAAGTATAAGTGCACGTGAAGCTTCACTGGAAAGGCGACGTGCTTTAACCACTATGGGTAAAGCGGCGCTGACTGGCGGAACAGTAGCGAGTACTTCGCAAACCAATAAAATTACCACTGTTGTGGTAAATACACCGGCACAGGTTTCGTCTTTGACGGGGCGCTCTGCATCACGTGCTCGTCGTGATGCAATGTCAAGCAGTGGTAAAACCGGGCTTGCTGTTAAGGATCGTATACGTTCTGCACCTGCCATAAATGCCGCATCTGCAGCATCGCAAACAACTCAACAAAATGCATCGGTGGAAGATAAATCGTCTGCAGATTGTGGTTGTGGTTGTGGTTGTGGTTGTAATGGTACTAAAGCTACATGTGGTGAAAAACCAGGAGATTTAAAAGCAGTTAATAAGAGCAGGATTATACCTAACAAGAAAAGGCAAGCTGTAACGCGTAGTGATGCGCGTATTGCGTCACTGGCCAGGCGTGAAGCCACCTCAACTCGAGGAAAGGCGGGTATTAATGCTAATGGTTTTTCTGCAGCACAAACTGCAAGAGCAGCAAACCCTGGAATATCAAGTCGTGAACTTGCTAAAGCCTTGCGTGAATCACGTAGTAACAAAGGTAAATCAGGTCAGAAAAAAGCTGAGCCTAATGGGCGAATGAGTCGGCGTATGAGATCAAATAAATCAGCCAATGGCGCAGCAAAAGATGCTCCCTGGAAAGTTGGAGAAAGTGAAACTGTGCAAGGGCAAACATTGACAGGAACTATGGTTGGACGCAGTCAAAGTGTAACCGGTGATGAAGCAAGTACGTGTCGAGATGTTACGGGAACTGAGTACATGGGTGCTGATGTTTTTCGTGAATTTTGTCAGGCCGATGCAACACCAGCAACTGCGCGTAAAGTTAATGTAACAACCACATCGCATGGCAACGCTGTTAGTGGCGATCGAGTGGGGCGCGGTAAAAATGTAACAGGTAATGAAGCAGGTACATGTAAAAGTGTAACTGGTGATGAATATATTAGTGCAGAACAATCACAGGCTTACTGTGGTGAATTTGCAAAAAAATCACCTCGCAAATTTTCAATGGCTGAAACAATGAAAGGCGAATCGGTTACAGGAAATAATGTTGGGCGATCAGAAAAAATGACAGGTGATGAATCTGGTATGAGTCGCACATTAACCGGAACGCAATATACAAAACCAGAAGAAATTGGAAATTCTCCAGCTAAAGTTGGCGTGAGTACAACATTACGTGGAGGTAGTGTAACTGGCACCACGGTTGGTCGACGTGAGCGTATGACAGGTGATGAAGCAGGCAGCTGTCGAAACGTTACGGGTGATGATTATGTTGGGCAAGAACAGTACAACGGTTTTTGTAGTGCAACGGCTGAAGCACCAACAGACAGGAAAGTAGGTGTTTCTACAACAGGTAAAGGTTTATCTGTAACAGGCACCATGACAGGTCGTTCAGATCAGGTAACGGGTAATGAACCAGGTAGCTGTAAAGCTGTAACAGGAACACCTTACGGTGGTGCGGATCAGTCAGAAAATTTTTGCCAGGCTGAAGACGTAGCGTTGGCGAGTAGACGCAATAGAGAATTAAGAAGTACACCGGCGATGCCATTAACAGGTATTCAACCTGGTGTAGGTGGAGTAATGACAGGTGCAGATAAAGGAGCATGTGAACAGGTATCAGGTACACCTTACATTGGTGCTGATCAGTTTGCTGATGTTTGTCCGGCAACCCCGGCAACGTCTGCAAGCCCTGATTTTCCACAAGCAATAGATGGTAATACAGTAGGTCAGCAATTTAGTGTGAACACACCATCAGGTGGTGCTGCAGCTGCAACAGGCTCTACGGGTGTTACAGGAAAGCAAAATGCACAAAGTCATATAACAGGTCCATTTGGTATGGCAACAGGCAAAGTAACCGGCACTGAAGATTCACGTTTTGGTAAAGGCAATGTTAACGCTGTTGAAATGAGACCAGAACCTGTTGCTCAAGTAGAAGGAAGAGAAAAGACACGTATATCAGGTGAAGGCCAGGATACGGGTTTAAATATTACGGGTGATGACTGGGGTCGAGGTAAAAATGTTACCGGTACTGAAGGTATGTCATCAATAAAACGTAATCCAACTATACGTGCGAATAACTCGATGGATGCCATGAAAGAAATGGCAGCGATTGCACAAAAACGTAATGAAGAAATAGCCATACCTAATAGCAAGGTTACAGGTGGTAGTGGTAATACTGATAAAGGTTCTTTGATTACTTATTCTGGAGGAGCGCGCGGATAATCGAGGAGTCATCCGAGATTAAACACGAGACAATAGAATTATGTTGAACAGTCGCATCAATCAGCAAGTTTCACGCAACTTGAACCGGGTATCGACGCCACTTGGCCGCCCTGGTGACAGAGCAATGAAGACAACGCATAAAGTAGAGTCTAGTTACTCTATGGGTGCGTCAGTGAATGCCAATACTGCGGCCATGAATGTTTCGCATGGTTTAACAAATGCTCAGGAAAACACGCAGTTATATGCATATGAAAGTAGCGTAAGAGAATCATTTGATAACATTGTTCCAACGTTGAAAAGTATTTCAGCATTGCAACATGAAGAAAATTTTGAACAACAGGCGCAACAATTAGCACGCACACAACTTGGTTTTGAGTTGCCTGACTTATTATTAAGCAATGCCTGGGTTGATCCGTTAGATATGCGCAGTTTATTCGCATGGGGTGTATTCGAAACTTATCATCGTTTTTGCGATGAAGTGTTTACACGAGATCCTCTGGGAGATAATGGTAACGACACCAGTTTCCAGAAGTTTATCCAGGATTGTGGTTTTCACATAGTAGATGTTTCACCTTGTTCAGATGGACGTTTGGCACATGTAATTCGTTATGTTTTACGCATGCCATACAAAGAAGTACGTCGCCGTTCTTATGCTGGTGCAATGTTTGACATTGAAG
>JAPHRB010000084.1 GCA_026197015.1 Gammaproteobacteria bacterium
AATAATCATATTCTTGATTACGGCACAGAAGGCATGAACGACACCATAAAAGCACTTAGTGATATCGATATTAAAAGTGTTGGCGTTGGTATAGATATAAATCAGGCCAGAATCGGCAGGGTTATGCACACCTCAAACGGCAAAGTTGGATTTCTAAGTTACTCCCTCACTTTCCCGGAGTCTTTCTGGGCTACAGACACATCACCGGGTACCGCATTTGGACACAAACAACAAATAATCAGCGATATAAAAAGACTCAGAACACAAACCAGTAATGTGATTGTATCATTTCACTGGGGAAGGGAAAAAACCACCATGCTCAGGCCATATCAACCTACCCTGGCACACGCTGCAATAGATGCTGGCGCTACGGTTGTTTTAGGGCACCATCCCCACGTTTTACAAGGCATTGAAAAGTATAATGATGGCTTAATTATTTATAGTTTGGGTAATTTTGTGTTTGGCTCATACAGTCAGGACGCAAAAACTAGTCTGATTGCCCGAGTTACATTAAATAAAGGTAAATTCCATAGCGCTGAATTTATCCCCATTAATATTCTAAATACTGAAATTGTTTTTCAGCCTCAAATACTCCTTAACCGCGCTGCATCAGGAGTTTTCGAGCACTTAAATCAACTCTCTGAGCCCCTGAATACTCGACTAGATCAACAAAATAGCCGTGGATACTTGCATGCTGAGCAAAATAAAATACAATCTTTGATCCGCAACAATTGATTTTTCTCGTCTTTCGAGCTATTTTAATATAAAAACTGTAGATAAATCCGTGAATTACAATAACTTTATAAACAAAGACTTTCGAAACCGATCGCAAACAGAAGAAAAACAACGCCATCCCGCATTACGCTGGATTATTTTGGGTGCCTGTTGCGCCGTTATTAGTGTTGTTATTGCGAACACAGGAAAAAATGAAGATATCATCTCAGTCAATGAATCTGAAATTATCCAGAATATTGATACGCAGCTAAACCAGGAAGAAAACCTGACTAGCAGCATTCAACTAGAATTACCCAAGTTATCTAATTACAAAACTATCAATGATAATGCCGATACGGACAATGCCGACACGATAGAAACGCCTGAACAACAATCAACAAGTATTGTTTCAAAAAACAACACTACTATCACAGACGCTGATAATCCGCAGTGGCAATCGTTTAAAGTAAAAAGTGGCGATAGCTTATCTGTTGTATTTGACCGCGCCAAAATTAAACCCGCCCAATTACTTGAATTAATGAAATCAGGCACAGCCACTGATGAATTAAAGCGTATTCACCCTGGCGATATAATTAAAATAATTAGCGATAATGAAGGCAACTTATTAGCACTAAACTATCAGGTCGATGGCATACGTTATTTACAGGTAGAGCGTGAAAATGACCAGCTTGTCGCAAATATTCACAAACACCACATTGAAGTTCGAAGCGCATATGCAACGGCGGAAATTGAGTCTTCATTATTTTTAGCTTCAGCAAAAGCAGGTTTATCACAAAACACCACAATGGAACTAGCCAATGTTTTTGGCTGGGATATAGATTTCGCATTAGACATTCGTAAAGGCGACAAATTCACGGTTATATACGAACAACGCTTTAAAAACGGCACTAAAATAAAAGATGGAGACATACTTGCCGCAGAATTTGTTAATCAGGGAGAAACGCATCGCGCGCTGCGTTACACTGACCCAGTAACAGGCCTTACAGGTTATTATTCGCCTACTGGTCATAGCTTACGTAAAGCTTTCTTACGCAGCCCGGTTAAGTTTAGCCGCATAAGCTCACGTTTCACAACTAAACGTTACCATCCAATTTTACATCGATTCCGTTCTCATAAAGGCGTTGATTATGCCGCAGGCAGGGGTTCACCAGTACGCGCTTCGGGTGACGGAAAAGTTATCCATAAAGGCAATAAAGGCGGTTACGGCAGAACAGTTATCATTAAACACGGAAGCCGTTACACCACTCTGTATGCACATTTGAATAGCTACAATAAAAAAATTCGCTCAGGAAAAAGCGTTAAACAAGGTCAAATTATTGGTTATGTTGGCTCTAGTGGCTTAGCTTCTGGCCCACACCTTCATTATGAATTTCGCGTAAACGGCGTTCACCGAAATCCGTTAACAGTGAAGTTTCCAAGCAGCAAACCTATTCCTGAACGTTACCGGGATAATTTTCAGTTAACCACTAGCAGCTATCTTGCACAACTGGATGTTTTATCACGCAACGCACTGGCATTAAACGACAAATAATGCCTGAGCTGTATATTGGTTTGATGTCAGGTACCAGCATGGATGGTATCGACGCAGCTCTGGTTGAATTTGAAAATCAGCATATCAAACTTATTGCCAGTCACAGCCACCCCATACCTAAAAATCTAAAAACCAAATTACACCAACTAAGTTTAGACTCGCCTGAAGTGAGTCTGGATATGTTAGGTGAAGCAGACTCTCACTTAGGACAGGTATTGTCTGACGCAGTAAAAAGCCTTCTTAATGAAGCCGGTATACAAGCTGAAAAAATTACTGCCATTGGATCACACGGGCAAACTATTCGTCACCGACCCGATTTAAAAAATAGTTTTTCAATGCAAATTGGCGATGCAAATAAAATAAGTTACAACACACGCATCACAACAATTACTGATTTTCGTCGCAAAGATATGGCGGCTGGGGGCGAAGGCGCACCTTTAGCCCCGGCATTTCATCAACAGGTTTTTTATTCAGAGAATGAAAATAGAGCCATCCTCAATATTGGTGGCATATCAAATATAACTTTTTTACCAAAAGACAAAAAACAAAACTGCTTTGGCTTTGATACAGGGCCGGGCAATATGTTAATGGACGCCTGGATTCAGAAACATAAAAATAAAAGTTATGATAACAATGGCATGTGGGGCGCAAGCTCTACACCTAACCAGATACTTGTAAACTCATTAATGCAGGACGCATTTATTTTGGCCAAACCTCCAAAAAGCACCGGTCGAGAACATTACAATCTCGACTGGCTTGAGCAGTACTTACAGAAAAATCAGCTGGATCTAACCGAAAGCCAAATACAGGCAAGTTTATGCAGTTTTACTAGTGATAGCGTTGTTTACGCTATAGAGAATTTTTTACCAAAAATTGATACATTAATTGTTTGCGGTGGCGGAGTTCATAATGCAAATTTAATGAACCAGCTTTCAAAAAAACTAATTCAAACTAAAGTGACCTCTAGTGATGATTATGGGATTCACCCTGACTGGGTAGAAGCTATCGCCTTTGCCTGGCTGGCTAAACAAACGATTAATAATAAACCGGGAAATTTACCCGCGGTTACCGGCGCTAAAGAAGCAACCGTTTTAGGTGCAATTTATCCCGCTATATAATTTAAGCCTAAAATTTAGTAGCTAGTTTTCACTGTAAACAAGCATCTCACTCTAAAAACCAGGCTTTGGGAGAGTTGAATTACATATAACAGCGTACCCTCTGCACCGAAGCCTTTACTAGTGTTTTTCAAAGCCGCATCTGCCCGTTAAGCATTCTTCTCCTGAAAACCATCGACATTCCTACATCTCTAACCAGATCAGATAACATTTGTGGCGGCAATTTAAAAAAACTCAATACTAATCTTAACATCTGATACGTAAATGCATGCGCCTTTGCAGCCTAAACTTTTGGCTTACCCATAAAATATTTTCCAGGCCTGTCATAAACATAAACCTGTTATAAAACCTCTATAAATTTTTCGAAAGCAGATCAGGCACCTGGTCTCTCATAAAGCGTTTTTCTAAAGCAGGCAAATTTTACAGGCATAAAAAAGAGACGCAAAAGCGTCTCTTTTTTATTCAAAGTTCTCAGCTTATATTAAGCAGGTGAGAATGAAGATCCACAACCACAGGTTGTTTGTGCATTCGGATTACGAATTACAAACTGAGCGCCCTGTAAGTCTTCCTTATAATCTATCTCTGCACCAACCAGATACTGAAAACTCATAGGATCAATTAGTAAAGTAACATCATCATTCATTACTTCTGTATCACCATCTTTGATTTCTTCATCAAAAGTAAACCCATACTGGAAGCCAGAACAACCACCACCAGAAATAAACACGCGTAACTTCAGATTAGGGTTACCCTCTTCTGCAATAAGCCCTTTTACTTTAGCCGCTGCCGCATCTGTAAAATCCAGTGGATCTGGCATTGCGTTATCAACTGTTTCAGCAGTCATTCAATCTCTCCAAAATGTCTATCAGACTATAATCAGTCAAATTTTGCATTACCTGACTAATTTAGTCAAGTTTTATGCTTCAGATAAAAACTAACTGGCAGATGGGCTGCTAACCTCTTCGACATCAATCTCATCAACGCTATCTGCTTGATATTCAAGCAATTTTTTATCATCTTTACAATGAACCAGGTTGCCATTAACTTCAGCACCCATGGCCATTTCAAGTAAATTATAATATACATTGCCTTTTACCTGGCCATGTCTTGAAAGTTCTACCCGCTCACTTGCATATACATCACCCGTTACCTGACCATTAAGCACTACAAATGGCACTCGAACCTCTCCTTCTATTTGCCCCTGATCACTAAGTACTAACATCGAATGAGAGTCACCATCAGCGATTACATTGCCGACAATTTTCCCATCAACATGTAAGCCACCCGAAAAAATAAGATCGCCCTGAATCTCCATTGCTGTTCCGACCAGAGTTTCTATTTTAGTTGATTTGGTTTTTTTCTTGCCCCACATTGGTTTCGCTTCCTGTATCAATTATCTCAGCCCAGGAATAAACAGCGTTTACCCTGGGGACTTTTGCGCTTTTTGGTTGCGCCTTTATATATAGTGACAATGGCTCAAATCCTTCAGGAAATCTGATACCACCTTCAAAGTTTTGAAAATATTTAAATCCAAAGACCTGTCGTTTCTTGGTTTTTTTCACAGAAATCGTCGGTAAATCTAAACGAACCTTAGTACCGTCCGGCTGAGTACCTTCCACAGATATTTCCATATATCCACGTTGCACATAATCATGACGACCTATTTGAATTAAAACAACTTTATATGAGTAACTTCCCTGATCATCCGGCGTGAATGTTACTTTATTAATTTTTATTTCTCGTTTGGATTTTCCTGGCGCCACCAGATTATGATAGAAAGTTAACTCTTCTCTCATTTTAAGGGTTTCATCCTGACATTCTGCAAGTGTCTCGTTTATTCTGCTACTGGCATCCTTATCAATATCACTACCCCGCGACAAACGAGCATTATTACGCAAAGCGTCTTCTTTCCTGGTGGTTTGCTCCTGCAGAGACATTCGTAAAATTTCTATCTCCTGATCATAGTCTGACTGATCAAAACCAGCCACATGACGACCATATTCATATGCCCCCCAGATACCTGCCAAAATAACCAATAAAATACTCAAACCACTCGCCAGCCATAATTTTGGCTGATGAATTGAAATAAGATGTTTGCTGTGTACCGGACCTAAACTCATAAAAATTTACACTCTAAGCTTTAAGGCAGTAAAGCAACCTGACTTATACCTGATGTCTCATCAAGACCAAACATTAAATTCATATTATGTACAGCCTGACCTGCTGCGCCTTTCACCAGATTATCGATAACTGAAGAAACAACAACAGTATCTCCATCCTGCGGACGAAAAACTGAAATTCGACACATATTAGAACCCTTTACACTACGCGTTTCCGGCATAGAACCTAACGGCATGACATCTACAAACGGTTCATTTTTATAACGCTCCGTGTAAATCTGATGCAGATCACCAACATCGGTTTTTAAAACACCATATAGACTGGCCTCAATGCCACGAATCATCGGCATCAAATGAGGCACAAATGTAAGCCCGACTTCATGCCCGGCAACACCCGCCAAAACCTGACGGATCTCTGGTAAATGACGATGTCCATCAACCCCATAAGGTTTTACACTTTCAGTGGCTTCACACAATAGTGTCGCTACACTCGCACCACGACCGGCACCACTGACACCTGATTTAGCATCGGCAATTAAATGTGTATCATCAATAAGCTGCTTTTCTATCAGGGGAATATAACCAAGACTCACTGCGGTCGGATAACAACCCGGATTCGCTACAATTCTGGCTTTTTTAATAGCCTCACGATTTAACTCGGGCATGCCATACACGGCTTCCTCGAGTGTATCCGGGCAGGCGTGATCCATACCATACCATTGTTTCCAGACCGCTGTATCTTTCAAACGAAAATCAGCAGCCAGATCAATAACCTTAACACCCGCCTCAAGTAACTGTGGCGTCATTTTCATTGCTGTACCGTTTGGCGTAGCAAAAAAGACAATATCACATCTTGAAAGCGAATCGAGCTGCGGCTCCGAGAATTCAATATCCACATGACCACGTAAGTTTGGATACAGGCTGGACACAGCCTGACCTGCTTCAGAGCGAGATGTAATAACCGATAACTCTACGTCTTTATGAGCAACCAACAAACGTAATAACTCAACGCCTGTGTAACCGGTACCACCGACTATGCCGGCTTTAATCATAGGAAACCCTCAAATATGACTAAAGTTCAAACTTTGCTTAACAAGTTTAAACAAGTGATTGATATTTAGGCTGTAAGTATAGACTGAATCAACACCACATAACACTGCTCAAAACTAATCACATGTTATATTCTTGTATGAGTGCACACTTTATATTTTTCTCGCACTGGAAACTTTGCTCAAATACCAACTCACGTTATCATGCAGCAACTTAACTAATTTAGAGAACCTGATGCTCTGGGTAAAAGCCTTTCACATTATTTTTATGGTCAGCTGGTTTGCCGGTTTATTTTACCTTCCGCGGCTGTTTGTTTATCACGCCATGACGAATGATGAAGCAGGTAGCGAACGTTTTAAGATCATGGAGCGAAAACTCTATCGATTTATTACACCATTTATGGTTCTTACTGTGGTTTTAGGTATATGGCTCATGATCGAGTGGCAACTTTACAACTCTGTGTGGATGAATATCAAACTGCTTTTAGTGGGTTTATTAATTGCTTATCACTTTTACTGCGGTCATCTGGTTAATGTATTTGCCAAAGATGAGAGCAGGCATAATCATGTCTGGTATCGATGGTTTAATGAAATGCCAGTGTTGATATTAACGGCAACGGTTATACTGGTGGTGGTCAAACCATTTTAAAAATAGCTCTAGTAAGCGCCGTGCGAGCATCAGACTCAGTTGGTTATCTGGTCTAACAACAATGGTTCTAATTCAGTTAAGGCCCTCTTATAAACCTTACGTTTGAAAAACACCACCTCATCCATTGGGTGCCAGTAATCAACCCATGACCAGTTATCAAACTCGGGCCGGTCCATGGTGCTGAGATTAAAATCATTCTCTGTTCCAACCAGCTTTAAGATAAACCAGATTTGTTTTTGACCAATACACACCGGGTGGCTATTTTTTCTCACCATCCACCTGGGTAAACGATAACGTAACCACTTATTGGTCTTGCCGACTAATTCAACATGCTCAGGGCTTAAACCGGTTTCCTCAAATAATTCCCGGTACATCGCCTGATCAGGTGACTCATTCTGATGAATCCCGCCCTGAGGAAATTGCCAGGCATTCTGACCATAGCGGCGAGCCCAGAAGACTTTGCCATCCGGGTTGCTCAAAATGATGCCTACATTAGGCCTAAATCCGTCAGAATCAATCACTTACAACTACCTGTTTAAAAGCTACCTCTGATTCTTCCAAAAATCAGGGTATTGCGCAATGTTTTAGTTACAATATATCATCTACATTTAACTATAGATCAAATCTATTAGAAATGGTTTCAGAATAATTTTATTTATGGCGTTTTATTTATGGCTTTAGCACTTTTTGATTTAGATAATACCCTGCTTGCAGGTGACAGCGACTACTTATGGGGTGAATTCCTAACGCAGCAGGGTGTGGTTGATGCCGATTTATATACCCGAGAAAATCAGCGATTTTACGATGAGTACAAAAAAGGGACTTTAAATATTCATGAATTTCAGGCTTTCTCACAACAGCCACTTGTCGATAACCCCAGCGATATGATGCTGGCACTGCACAAACAGTTTCTGGAAGAAAAGATCAAACCAATAATGAGCCCTGCCTCTTTTGAGTTAATCAAACATCACCGGGACCTGGGAGATACACTGGTTGTCATAACCGCCACCAATAGTTTTGTAACTGCACCAATTGCTAAAGCTTTTGGGATTGAACATCTGCTTGCTACAGAGCCAGAGATAATTAATGGAAAATACACGGGAAAGATCGATGGTATTCCCTGCTTTCAGGACGGCAAAGTAAAACGCCTGCTTATATGGATGCAAAAACACCAGCTGAACCTGAAAGACAGCTGGTTTTACAGTGACTCTCATAATGACTTACCACTTTTACTAGAAGTGGAGAACCCGGTTGTTGTAGATGCTGATGAACAACTATTAGAATATGCCCGCCAGCATAACTGGAAAGTCATGTCGCTACGTTAATAACAGGGGTGGTAATCTTCATCCCGCACATAAGATTACCACCCACGCCAGTCTTCTAATTACATTTAGAAAGTCGAGTTGTACCGCGGCTTTTTAAAATTAGTCGGTTTCTGTAATTGAATAACCGAATGATTCGGCTTTTTCAATTACTCGACCAATATTTTCAACACTCCATTCTGTACTCACTGCAACCTTGAGTTTATCTAACTGAACAAGCTCATCAGGTTTTATGAAGTGCCTCTTATGCCCCGTTCTTTCGAAAATCTCAAGCGCATTTTCCTGTTTAACAAAAACACCGCTCGAGCCTTGCAGGTCTTCTGGAAACACACTGCTCAACTCAACAAAAGAAGTCTCTGGATGGTCAGCCATATATGCCTTAACCACAGCCAGAACAAGCCGTCCTTTTCCGTAGGTTTTTCCATTGAATATATACTTTCTGGTATGCCTTTTTACAGATCGCCTGGATACTGATTTAAGTACCTGCTCTGGTTTTATGCCCTCATAGTGATTTAATAACTTTTCTATCACATTCGCAGGCGTGTCAAAACCTGAAGCATGTCGCTCTAAACGTTTATAAACATCGGATGATAATCTGATAACAGGACTCATAACAATTCCTCCTCACTTTCTACATGTTATCATGTAACATGTAAAATTGTAAGTCAAGGCTATTCGTCTAGTTTTTAAACACATGAACATACGATCTTAGAATGAAATCACTGAAACGGGGATGCAACTGTTATTGATTAAACAATATTGAATATAACTATACTAAACAACTCGAACCGATATTACCTATAAAACAAGAACGACAACCGAAAATTACTACTCATCCTCACTTTGCAGAAGACTCTTCACTCGTTCTAACACATCAAAATGTCGATAAGGTTTATAAAGTATCTTTTTATGCAAAACCACGTCATCCCGAACCTGATCACTATAACCTGTAACCAGCTGTATCTTTACCCGGGGATACAACTCATTAACCTTATCTACTAGCTCAAAACCACCCATACCAGGCATTATGATATCTGATATCATTAAATCCACTTTAGTTGACTTAAGAATACCCAATGCTCTGGCAGCGCTATTGGCTTCTAACACCTGATAACCTTCGTTAGACAATGTGTCACTTAACATATGACTCAGCGCCTCTTCATCATCAACAATTAAAATAGTTTTATTACAGCTAGAAGCCATTTTTCATTTACCTTCGAGAATTGACTGCCTGTCAACACACGACATCGATGCTGATTGAAGCTTCACATAACATTAATACAACGTAAATTGCTTATATACGTGAAGGTAATTATTCTACACGATGACTTGAATACTTTTATGATAATAATATCATCAGGACCAAAATATAGATAAAAACAGTCAAAGTTACATATTAAAGATTATCAGGGATACCCTTTCCTTAATTGATATGATTAATCATTTATTGACATATTCGTTAGACACGTCAGCCAAGTTGTTATCTAATACCTTACTCTATTTCTATAACCCTCATTTAACTAAATTTAAGATCAGGATTATATCTATGTTAAATATTCTTAAAAAACATACTAAAAATTATTATGTCCTGTTATTTTCTGCTCTTGTTACAGCCTTCCTTACAGCCTGTTCGCCACACCCGGCTACCGGTACCTGGCTTGCATCTGAGGTTAATACTAACAATTATTCAAAAATAATTGTGCACTTTGACCCAAAACTGGAAATATATTCAGTTCAATCAAATAAACCTGCGCTATATTGTGGCTGGTCAGGTGCAAATAAAAATGACATCATACTTGAATGCATGAGCTCAGAAAATCAGAAACAAATGGATATTTATCAGCTTAATGTTACTGATGAATCAAAAGCTGAATTAGTATATGAAGGCGAGGTTATCGCAAAATTCATTCGGTCACCGGAGTCGTAATTACTCAGGTTCAATATCCTCTCCTTTACAGGCACATCTACGGGCACAGTGTTGACTAATATTAAGGTTACTTATTTAGCCCATTATTATTCAACTTCTACAGTATATGCTTGAGCATACATATAAAAAGCGCCTGTTTTAACTTAAATTAACACCCGGCTCATGCTTCAATCGCTTATAAGAATATCTTTAGAGCTTTCATACTGCTGTTGCGCTTTTTCTAGAATTTTATCCAGCAAGGCTGGATCCAGCCCATTTTCTACCCAAAGACTATTATCTATACTAGCCCCTTGCGCTAACTGCTCATCCAGCTCCAGATAATGCCCAACAATTTCACTGGCCAGTTTAATAAGCCAGGCAGCCTGCTGTTCTGCCTGTGGTGCTTTCTCTGGATTATTCTGATATCTAACAGCTGCACAAATTTGAGGAGGCAAGTTCCATTTTTTTAATAAGCCGCCACCGACTTCGGTATGGTCGTAACCTATAATTTCTTTTTCTGCTTTAACTCGCTCTACACCGTCTGTTTTTTCAAGCTGTAATACCTGAGCCATTTCATCAGGCAATTTCAGGTACAAAAGTAGTGAGCCAATATCATGCAGTAAACCCGCTATAAAAAATCGTTCAATTACTTTTTCACGTTTAAATGCGGCTAATACTCTGGCAGTTACAGCAGTGCTTAAACTGCGTTTCCAGAAATCTTTCATAGAAACCAGTTCAGCAGGAATACCATCAAAAACTTTAATTGCGGAAGCCGCAACCACCACACTACGCAACTCTTCATGGCCAATTAAAGCAACTGCTCTGTAAACTGTATCTACTTTTCCGGTAAACCCATAAAAAGGACTATTTACTAATTTGAGTAATCTGGCAGTTAATGCGGGGTCGTCATTAATGACTTTGCCAATTTTTGTGGCGGTAGACTTAGGTTCATCCATAACCTCAAATACTTTATAAACTATGTCAGGCAGGCTGCCTAATTTACCACTTCGATCGATTAGTTTTTCAAGATTAAGCAAAGGATCTGTTTCCTGTTTATTGTTTTTAATAAATTTTAGGTCATTTGCAAATATAAAGTAAGGGTGCGTGAATAAGGACAAAAATCATCATTCGTTAGAGGACATTTTAGTCTGATAGTGCCTCAAAAAGTCTTTAAGGCACTGTAGAAGTTTAGCTTAAGTTTTGGGCAATGTAACGCCAGTTTGGCCCTGATATTTACCCGCTCGGTCACCATAAGAGGTTTCACACACTTCATCAGACTCAAAAAACAACATCTGAGCAACACCTTCATTGGCATAAATTTTTGCAGGCAGGGGCGTTGTGTTGGAAAACTCCAGTGTTACATGACCTTCCCACTCCGGCTCTAAGGGTGTGACATTGACAATGATTCCGCAGCGAGCATAAGTGGACTTACCAAGGCAAACCGTAAGTACGCTACGCGGGATCTTGAAATACTCTACTGTACGGGCCAGAGCAAAAGAATTTGGTGGGATAATGCATACATCAGATTTTACATCTACAAAACTATTATCATCAAAATTTTTGGGATCTACGATAGCAGAATTAATATTAGTAAAAATTTTAAATTCATTTGCACAACGCACATCATATCCATAACTCGACGTACCATATGATATCAGTCGATTATCGCTGTTATCATAACGCACCTGACCCGCCTCAAAAGGCGATATCATAGCTTCGTTTTCCGCCATTCGACGAATCCACTTATCTGACTTTATACTCATTATTTCCCCAAAAGATACCATCACTAAATTATTCGCGGCATTCTACCATGAACCACGCTTATTTTTGCCACAGAGATACTGAATTCAGGGTCATCTCTATATATGTAAGTTTAACTTCAGCCTCAACCACAAACCCAATAAAAAAGCCCGCTTATAGCGGGCTTTTTTAATACTGAAATATCAGAAAGATATAACTTAATTGTTCTCAATAACAATATTCGGAAACTTGCTACTATAATCTTTCGCCTGTGAAGCCAGCTTAGCCGCTGTGCGACGCGCAATATCACGGTAGATAGTCGCAATAGGGCTGTTTTCATCCGCTGCAACGGCAGGAATACCCTCATCGCCGCTAGTACGTATTGCCATATCCAGAGGTAATGCACCGAGGAAATCCACATCGTAATCTTCAGACATGCGCTCACCGCCACCCTGACCAAAGATAGGTTCAGCATGACCACATTGTGAACAATTATGAACACTCATATTCTCGATAATACCCAGCACGGGCACTTCAACTTTCTCAAACATCTTCAGACCTTTACGTGCATCTAATAACGCGATGTCCTGAGGTGTTGTGACTATAACCGCACCGCTTACGGGTACTTTTTGAGCCAATGTAAGCTGAACATCACCTGTACCTGGTGGTAAATCGATTACCAGATAATCCAGATCTTTCCACTGCGTATCAACTAATAACTGCTCTAATGCCTGTGTAACCATAGGGCCACGCCAGATCATAGGGGTTTCTTCATCTATCATAAAACCAATCGACATGGCCTGAATACCATGGCCCATCATTGGGTCAAGTGTTTTACCATCTACAGACTCAGGTTTGTCGGTGATACCTAACATACGAGGAATACTTGGGCCGTAGATATCCGCATCCAGAAGGCCTACGTTTGCGCCTTCTTTACTTAAAGCTAGTGCCAGGTTAGCTGCTGTTGTTGACTTACCAACACCACCTTTACCAGAGGCTACAGCAATAATGTTCTTAATGCCTTGCAGTGGTTTTAAGCTTGATTGCACAGAGTGTGAAACGATGTCCTGGCTGATATCGACCTTAACTGAATCTACGCCATCAAGCGCACCTACAAGCCTTGTTAATTCATCAGTGATTTTCGCGTAGTGACCTTTTGCCGGAAAACCCAGAACAATTTTAATGGTCACTTCTGCACCATTAATATCAATACCTTTAACCGTATTTGCTGCTTTTAGATCTTTCTCTAAGTAAGGATCAATAAATTTTGCAATTGCTTCTTCAACTTGCTGCTGTGAAACGCTCATGGCATTTACTCCAAAACCTGAAATGTGTCGCCCCAGAGAAGTGATCCCGGGTGCTATAAAAATAGTGACGCGAATTCTACACCAGCTGGAGCGGGAATTAACCCTACCCTTTGTTGGTATAGTGATGAAATCGCAATGTGATCGCTATTTTGGGGCATTTTTTCTTATTTCAAGCTGGAACCACAGCTCAACAGAACGCCATAAGAGAGAAAATCAGGTTTTTTTAAGATTTCCAGCTCTCGGGGTGCCAGAAGCGCGCGTTTGCAACACGTCTACCTCAAATGGTAATTCAACTATTTTATCTTCGGCTTTGCATAAAATAGCGGCTTTAATTTGCTCAAAACTGCCTTTGGCTAACTTATTTTTAAGAGTAATAACCTTGCGTTTATTGCCTTTCGGGTTGTTAAAATGCTGCAATTGTAATTCGCCGTCGGCATTTTGAAAAACGATACCTGTAAACGTATCAGGTACACCTTTTATAGTGAACTCAAGCCTGAAGGTGAGTTTATGCAACATATTGTCCGGCAGATTAAGCAGGTCGTCGGGCAGTGCTTCAATATTTAGTAAAACGAACATAATTTTTAACTTCCAGAAAGCTTTTATTTCAATACAGTGATAGTTTAACAAATGTCAGAGGCACAAAAACCCGAATAATGTACAATGAATTAATAATATACAGAGACTATATGTATATATTTAGTTTTTCAACGGCTACAATTAGGTAAGATTGACCCATAACTATATTATAAAACCGTCAACCGGAACTTGATAACTACCACTATGAGCACAGATTCAGATACTCCTGATACACCAGAAAAAATCGTTGATATTAACGATGCCGAGAAAGTTTCCAGGGCTATTAAAAATTTCATTAATGGCGAAGGCGATGAGGGTGGAGCATCCACTGTACAAAGCGGCGCTGGCAAGCAATTTCATGATCGCCGGGACGTTATAAAAGCCTTAACCAGCTTACAGACCAATTACAAACCTAAGTTTTCCCCAAATGAAACCAGCATAAGAACTGATAGTTTTAAGCATGCCCTGCTTAACAGTATGGCAAAAATGGGCAATACCAGCATGTCTAAAAGCCTTAATGCGATTGACGGTCGCACTATCGACTTTGTTGAAATGCTTTTTGGTGCTTTTTTACGTGATGATAATGTATCTGTCGCCATAAAGTCATTGTTACTTGAATTACAGATACCTTTAATCAAAGTTGCCATGCTTGATACACAGTTTTTCCAGAACGACAAACATGCTGCTCGCCGTATGCTCGATATGGTCGCTCACCTTGGCATAGGTATTGAAGACGAAGAGAATACATTAGTAAAAACAATACGTTTGATTATTGAGCAGTTACAGGCCACCTTTGTTCAAAACCTCAGCAGTTTTAATACTGCTCTTACCGCTCTAAATCGTTTAATGAGCATTGAAAAAGACAAAACGGGCAAACAGGAAGAAGAAACGCAAAAAGCCATATTAAAAGAGCATGCGCGGCAGATCGTTTTAAATGAGTTACAAAAAAATACTTATAAAAAAATCATTCAAAAAGAATTAAAACCACTGATTTTAAAACAGTGGGCAGCCTTAATGTTTCAGCGTTTCATCAAATACGGAAAAGATAGCAGTCAGTGGAATGAAATAGTCACTCTTCTAAGGCATCTTGTATATAGCGTTCAGCCCATTAAAACATCAGAACAATGGGTATTACTTAACAATGACTCAGGTGTATTAATCAGTGATATTGAAGCCCAGTTAAATACAACCAAACTAAGCCCCGGCGGTATTGATGCCTCTATTTGCGCTTTAAAAGAAATACATGCTAACTTAATCGAATCGTCTGAGTTTTTTCTTGAAGAACCTGATTACACCTTATCTGAAAGAAGCCTTAATGAAATTATAGAAGAATCAATTGAGGATATGCCTGAAGATGACGGTGACCCACCGCATATCCAGATTTCTCGTTTACCTAATGATGTAAAACAGGGTGTCTGGTTTGAAATTTACAATGGTGATGGATGCGCCCTGCGCCGGGTAAAGTTATCGGTTATTTTATTTGATGAAGCAAAACTCGTTTTTGTAGATCGACACGGCAATATGGTTATAGAGAAGTTTGCAAATGAATTTGTTGATGAACTCAATGAGGGAAAATCAAAAATTATTGCTGATCACTCAATTTTCAATCATGCTTTAGGGCAAATCATCAACTCCATTATTCGATGAAGTTTAATCAGCGAATAATATTTAAGATTTTTTGTGTTTATAAATCACTATGCTTCTAAACCCAACGCCAACATTACTAGAGAATCTTTACTGGATAACACTATTTGCCGTCGTCGTATCATCAACTTCTGGCGTACTGAAAGCGGGTTTTAAAAAATTCGATTTATTTGGCGTTATTATTATCGCAATTGCCACAGGGTTAGGTGGTGGTTCACTGCGAGACATGTTACTGGACCGCCCGGTATTCTGGGTTCACGATCATATATTTTTTATCGCCTCACTTGGCAGCGCCATTATTTTTTTCATCACCGCTCGTTTAATTGTTATATCACACCGTTTTTTTCTAATACCTGACGCCGCCGGGTTAGCCACATTTGCTATCGCCGGTACTCTGGTTTCTATGACGCTAGGCGCATCATGGTTAGTCGCCAGTTTTATGGGTGTTATGACGGGTACAATGGGCGGTATCTTTCGTGATATTTTATGCAACGAACAACCACTTGTTTTTCAAAGCCCTCTGTATGCAACCGTATCCTGGGGCGGATCATTATTATTTATCGGTTTAATCTATATGAATATAGATGTGACTATTGCCGCAATTTTCGCCGGCCTGTTTATTTTTATTACACGTTTGCTGGCTATTTATTACAACATCAATTTACCCAAGTTTCGATTCAAAGAGTAATAACGCTCGAAGACTTGCTATGGCAAAAATATACTTCGAAAAACTTAACAATCTCATAACCCAGTTAGACCTGGACAACGAGATATTAAAAACAATAGAAATAAAACATTTTTTTAGCGGCGCCGCGCTTATATAAATAATACAATATGTGTTTCGTGGTCGCCTACTGGCCTGGCATTTAAATTACCGCAACAGGAAGTTAATCATTTAATTAACAATGGCAAAGCAATACCACTTAAATATTTTTCCAAAGGTCATATCAAAAAAATTATGCGTTTTTTGAACAGCCCGAAAAAAAAGCATCTGCTTACTGGTTAACATACTTTATAAAAGCATTTAATGAAACATAACTAACTGCTCATCTGTTCATGTGAACTTAATTTGAGCGCTATTGTTAACATTGATTATTTGCTTACGCAAAGCAGTCATTCATTCTCAATAAAGCTGCACCGCATAATCGAAGATTTTACTCCAAAATCTAGAAAATAATTAGCAGACAGCTCCGATTTAATGCAAAATATAAGCAGCCTTTTGTAATTTATCAGGCATTTCAATTCAGCGGCTTAAAACTAGAGGCACATATGAAAAACATTATCAG
>JAPHRB010000095.1 GCA_026197015.1 Gammaproteobacteria bacterium
CACCGCAATTTTCTTCCATTACTTTTTGTAATTCATGACGAATATCATCAACCGATTCATCACCGCTATTTGAATCCCATCGATGCAATCTGTCATAGGCCTGTTTTATAACTTTTTCATCTATTACTTTATGAAATCTATTCTCTTTTAAATATTCAATAATATGGTTTGCAGCTGAACGACCAAAGACAAGTATATCCAGTAATGAATTACCTCCCAGTCGGTTAGCACCATGAACCGAAACGCAGGCACACTCACCCGCTGCATATAATCCTGTAACGGGTTCTTCAGGTGTATCTTTTACCGGAATGACTACCTGTCCATGGCGATTAGTTGGTACACCACCCATTGTATAATGCGCTGTTGGGTAAACGGGTATAGGCTGATCAGCAGGATCGATACCTAAAAAGGTGATACATGTTTGCCTGATACCCGGTAAGCGTGATTGCAATACATCTTCTGGTAAATGATCAAGTTTCAACAAGACATGATCTTTTTCAGGGCCACAGCCTCTGCCTTCTTTTACTTCAGTATAAATTGAACGACTCACTACATCACGAGATGCCAGGTCTTTTGCTGATGGCGCATAACGCTCCATAAAACGCTCACCTTTTGCATTTACCAGATAACCACCCTCACCTCTTGCACCTTCAGTTATTAACATGCCACGACCAGCTATGCCGGTTGGGTGAAACTGAAAAAATTCCATATCCTGTAATGGCATACCCGCTCTTAGCGCCATTCCCATTCCATCACCGGTATTAATTAATGCATTGGTTGTGGTTCTAAATAATTGTCCCGCACCGCCCGTCGCCAATAAAGTGGTTTTAGCCTCAATAATTAACTCTTCACCACTATGAATATCAAAAACATAAGCGCCTAAAATATTACCCTGCTCGTCTTTCAATAAATCGACAGCGAAGTACTCATCAAAAAAATGTGTTTTAGCACGTATATTCTGCTGGTATAAACTATGCAAAATTGCGTGGCCTGTTCTATCCGCAGCCGCACAGGTTCTGGCCGCCTGTTCACCACCAAAATTTTGCGACTGACCACCAAAAGGTCGTTGATAAATTTTTCCATTGTCTAAACGTGAAAACGGAACACCGAAATGCTCCATTTCATAAACGGCTTTTGGTGCTGCACGACACATATATTCAATCGCATCCTGGTCACCTAAATAGTCACTACCTTTAACCGTATCAAACATATGCCAGTGCCAGTTATCAGGTAATACGTTAGCCAGCGCAGCATTCATTCCGCCTTGCGCGGCGACCGTATGCGAGCGTGTTGGAAAAACTTTAGAAACTACTGCCACTGAGGCATCCGCTTCAGCGAGCTGAAGGGCCGCTCTTAAGCCTCCACCACCCGCGCCTATAATAAGCGCATCGAAACGTCTTCTTGGGATATCTTCAATATTCATTTAATAAAAACCATAAAAAGTGCTTTGAAACCCCATAAGCCACTACCCATTAAAGTACAACCGAGCAGTGTTAAGACCAGTAATCGGCCAACTACATTAGGAACATAATCAAGAATGATATCTCTAATTCCAATCCACGCATGCCAAAGAACAGCAATTAGAAATAAACCAATCAATATATTGTTATAAGGCTCAGAAACCCACTCAGCCCAATCATTAACATTAAGCGGATTGCAGGTAAGAAAAACAACAAATATATAAAGTAAAAACACACCGATAAATACGCCACTGACACGTTGTATAATCCACGGTCTTAAACCCTGAAGTCCTGGTGAGCTCATAAGAAAATCTCCAGACCTAACCATACGAACAATATTGCTTCCACAACAAATACCGCCCAGGCAAATTGTGTTGCCTGTTTTTTTTCAAGCCCTATATCGAAATCAGTAAGCAAAAAACGTATACCCGCAATGAAATGATGCAAAATTGACCACAACAAAATAACACAGGCAATTTTTATTAGCGGGGCATTTAAAACATCTATTGCGCTGTTAAAACCGGCATCTCCCTGTAAAGAGAGGTCAAACAGGTAAACGCTGAAAGGAATAGCTAAAAATAGCAGCAATCCACTTATTCTGTGAAAGATAGAAACGAATCCCGTGACTGGTAGTCTTATTTTTACCAGATTGAGAAAGAAGGGTCGGTTATCTGATACCGCCATTATTCATTTTCCCTATTTAAATGATTAATTGTATTGATATCTATTATTATTCTTAAATAGTATTGTAGTGTAATAATTTTAATAATCCACATTATATGTATGCTGACACTACACTATAATGTGATTATTATGCCTAATTAAGGTTCAATTCGAGATACAGGTAAACACATGAAAGCAGAATGGTTCGATTTTTTAAAAGATGCGGGCGCTGAGTTTGAGAACAATAAAGTACAAAGTTTTGGAAACCCGGAACTTGAGCAGCGCATGTTACACACAGGCCTCATCATCTGTGATTTGAGTCACCACGGGCTTATTTCTATCGATGGCGAAGATGCTACAGATTTTCTGCAGGGTCAACTCACTAATGATGTACGTGATGTGAGCCTTTCACACAGCCAGCTTAGCGCTTATTGCACACATAAAGGCCGTATGTTAGCTAATTTCAGGTTATTCAAACGCGCTGAGAGTTACTATATTCAACTACCTGAGGAATTACTTGAGCCCATATTAAAACGCATTAACATGTTCATTTTAATGTCAAAGGTATGCATTAAAGACAGTAGTAATTCACTGATAAAAATTGGAGTATCAGGGCCAACTGCCAATGAAAAACTGGCTGAGTTGATTCCAGAACTACCCTTAAATACAGATGACAGCACTCAGGTAAATGGTTACACCATTATCAAATGCGCCGGTCACATAGCAAGATATGAAATATACGGTGAACTTGAAGCTATGAAGACGTTATGGGAGCATCTTGATGTTAATGCGGCACCGGCTGGTGCCGGGGCATGGGAAACATTAGATATACTAGCTGGCATCCCGACTATCACTCCTGAAACATCTGAAGCTTTCGTTCCTCAGATGACCAATATGCATGTTATAAATGGTGTAAATTTTCAAAAAGGCTGTTATACCGGCCAGGAAGTTGTTGCTCGAATGCAATATCTGGGCAAATTAAAACGTCGAATGTTTAAAATTCAGATCGATACCACTGATAAAGTTTCTGCTGGTGATAAGTTATTCTGTAAAGACTCAAAATCTGGCCAGGGAACAGGCCAGATCATTAATGCGCAAATTGATGCTAATGATGAAACTGTCGCACTGGCTGTCATTGATATAACAGACGCAGAATCAGGCACACTTCAGTTACACGATGAAAACGGCCCTTCAATTAAAGTACTCACTCTACCTTATGCATTAGATTAAGCGAATGATCAGTTGCCGTAAGCTGCTCGAATAAAGCTCACGGCAACTGTTATTTTTACAGTCTTTTTGGATTTTTAAACAAACACTGACTACACTCTTAATTTAAAAGACATATAAAATAAATATGAGTGAACAAGCCCGGATAGTTCTTCAGCAGTTATTCAAAGCCGTTGAAACAGATCAAATTAAATTACCGACTTTACCTGAAGTCGCATTAAAGATTCGTGAGGCCGTAGAAAAAGAAAACCAGTCTGCTATTGATATAGCAAACTTGCTTTCACAGGACTCTTCACTATCCGCACGATTATTACAACTTGCAAATAGCCCTTTATATCGTTCTCGCACTGAAATTGATAACCTGCAAATGGCAATAACACGGCTCGGCATTAGAATCGTTAAAGATCTGGTTATTATGCTCGCTATTAAACAGGCATTTAAGACAAAAGATAAAGCCATAGAGGCCCAGCTTAAAACTATCTGGCAAACCAGTGTTGATGTGGCCGCTGTATGTCGGGTTCTGGCTAGATCCCAGTCCGGTTTAGATGCTGAGCATGCTATGTTAGCCGGTCTCATTCACAATATCGGTAGCCTGCCTATTATCGAACTAGCAGAAAGACAGCCCGCCCTGTTCTCTGATAAGCAAAATATAGTCGATATAACAAAAGAAATACAAGCTGAGTTAGGTGAGAAAATACTCAGTTTCTGGAATTTTCCAGATTCACTGATCAACGTTACCCGGCAATGGGATCAATTTACTCAGAACCGAAATACAAAAGCCGACTATGTAGACATTGTTCAGGCCGCTATACTACATACAAATCATATACCGGACTCAACTCCTGATGACTGGTCACAAATCCCTGCCATTAGTAAACTGGGGTTAGACCCAAATATTCGAAATCTGGAAGATTCACTACAAAGTGAACTTGATGACACCCGCAAAAGTTTAATGCAGGCTTAAATATAAATGCAATCTTTACAGCAAAAAACCGAACTTTTTTTGGACCAGGTAAAAGATGCTGTCATAACCGAAAGGTTACTCTTACCCTCTTTGCCCGACGTAGCCTTAAAAATAAAAGCTGAATGTGAAAAAGAGAACTCATCAGCACAGAAGATAGCTGAGGTTATAATAAAAGACCCTGCTATGTCTGTACGTTTACTGCAAGTTGCTAACAGTTCACTATATCGCACACGAATTACGACTGACAATATTCAAATGGCAATAACCAAGCTCGGTTTAAAGCTGGTAAGGGACTTAATAATGAGTTTGTCTATGAAACAACTCTATAAAGCCAGTAATGATGTAATCGCAGAGCGTTTTCAGGAGTTATGGCTTTCCAGCACTAAAACAGCCGCCATTGCACATTTATTAGCCAAAACTCAAAAACACCTTGACCCTGAAAAAGCAATGCTTGCCGGACTAATACATAACATTGGCGCTTTACCTATTATTTTGATGGCTGAAGATGATGATGACCTGTTTGATCAGCCTGGAGAATTATTAAAAATTCTAGAAAAAATGCAGGGAGAAGTCGGTGCGTATATCTTTCGCAACTGGCACTTCCCGGATTACATGATTGATGTTGTTACTGAATGTTATCATTTTCGTCGCAATCATAATGGCCCGGCTGATTATGTTGATGTAGTACAGGTCGCATTAATTCAGGGTAGTATTTATACTGGTCTGGACTGCCCGGAAGACTGGTCGACGGTATCGGCATTTTCACGACTAAATATAGATACCGATTCTCATGTTCTCGATATTGAAGCAAACAAACTTTTATATGATGAAACCACAACTTTATTTAAATAAACTATACTCATTTCATAATTATTAAATAGGCACAGGAAAAGCATGTCAGAAAAAGCCGAACAGTTTTATAGTGAACTAAAAGCAGCTGTAGAATCAGATCAGTTAGTGTTACCTACATTACCCGAAGTGGCATTGAAAATACGCGATGCCGTTGAGAGTGAAAACACATCAGCACAACAAATAGCTGAAACACTAACCCAGGATGCTTCTTTATCTGCACGTTTAATTCAGGTTTCTAACAGCCCACTTTATAGAAGTCGTAACCCGATAGAAGACCTGCAAATGGCCGTAACGCGACTGGGTATACGCATGGTTCGTGACCTGGTTATTAGTTTAGCCATGAAACAGATATATCAGGCCACATCCGACGTCTTAGATGAGCATTTCCGTGAAATATGGAATACCTCAGTTGAAGTCGCCGCAATTTGTCGAATGTTAGCCACTACCGTACCCGGCATAAACCCTGAACAGGCGCTTTTGGCTGGCCTAATCCATAATATAGGTGCCCTGCCGATTCTGGTTATGGCCGAAGATGATGATGAACTGTTTAACAACAGTGATGCTTTAGATGTAGTCATTAAAGAACTAACCTCACCAGTTGGTGAGCTAATTCTTAAAACATGGAATTTCGGTGACAGCATGACCGATGTTGTAAAACACGCACATAATTTCGAGTATGATCATGATGGTGGAGCTGACCTGGTTGACCTTGTGCAAGTAGCACTGTTACAGGGCGGACACGGATCAGAAGATATAGACTGGTCGACAGTCCCGGCATTTGCAAAACTGGGCATGGACACTGACGTTAATATTGTTGAAATAGAAGAAAACAAGGAAATCATAGAAAATACCAAGCAATCTTTAATGGTATAACTTATAAACACGGCTAAAAGGGCTTTTAACCTACAGCGCTTTACCCTTTTTATCCCTGTTTAATTCTCCACAAAACTATCCAGTTATGTTATTTTTACTCTTAAAATAATATGTAAAATAACAAGGAAATCTGGATATGAAAAAACTTGCCCTGTTTAGCAGCCTTCTAATTGCTAATTTCATTACAAACTCTCTCAACGCTGCCGTTTTAATTCAAACCCGTGACGCTGATAACGAATTATCATCAATTTACATAAACGGCGACAAAGCACGTATTGAAATACCCAACAATGAAGGTTACATCGTTATGGATGTGGCAAAAAAAACCATGAATGCGGTTATTCATAAACAGCGTACGATTTTAGATATGAGCGAATTTTTACTGCAAAACGATGAGCAATCTGCGCCAAAAAAATATGTAGATACTTATACTAAAAGCATGGGTCTGGGACCCAGGATTGTAGGTTACGAAACTGAAGAATACTCTTTATATGCCAATGACAACTACTGTTCAAGTCTTTATGTTTCCGTTGAAGCCATGCGTGACATGGGTATTAAGAAATTTGTAAATGCATTCGCTAATATGGAAAGAAATATGGAAGCAAAAATTTCCGCGATGACAGGTATGAACATGAATGCCTTTACTGATCCCTGTGATGAAGCAGAACGTAAAGCCAGTTTACGATTAACAGAGATAGGATTCCCATTAAAAAGCATTGATCAAAATAAACGTCTGGATTCTGTTGTAACTAAAATAAACAAAAAAGCCCGCCTGCCTAAAAATGCATTTATGGTGCCTGCTGATTACACTGTCACCGACCCGTCAAAAATGATGAATGAAGCGATGCAGAAAATGCAGCCGCAAATGAAAGAAATGATGAATAATATGACACCTGAAATGCAAAAAATGATGCAGCAGCAGATGCAGCAATTTCAACGGTAGGGATTGAGTCGTAAGTTGTAAGTCGTATGTCGTAAGTCGTAAGTCGTAAGTCGTAAGTCGTAAGTCGTAAGTCGTAAGTCGTAAGTCGTAAGTCTACAGGATTAAATTACTCATCTGCCTTGACTGCAAGTTAAACTTATAACTTGCGACATTTTTTATTTTTCTATTTCAACTTTTCTGAGTTCTTTCGCCAGCTTATCAAGTATGCTATTTACAAACGCATGACTTTTATCTGAACCAAACATTTTTGCCAGTGTAATAGATTCACTGATAACCACTTTATAAGGCACATCTAAACTATTTTTTAATTCAAAACTTGAGAGCCTTAAAATAGTAAGTTCAATTGGATCTAACTCTGATTCTTTACGTTCACTATACTTAAGAATCAACTCATCTAATTCAGCAACTTGTGTTGGTATCGTGTGTAACAGTTTACGGAAATAAGCAGTATCAACTTTTTCCATATTCTGTTCCTGAAAGAACTGCTCTTCAATTTCGATCAGGTCATTAGCCGACATATGCCACTGATATAAAGCCTGTGTGGCTTTTTTACGGGCATTACTTCGGCCTTTTGCTAGTGATACTGACATTAAGTTATCTTCTTCAGTAGATTAACCATCTCTAACGCACTAATTGCCGCTTCAGCACCTTTGTTTCCTGCTTTGGTGCCAGCTCGTTCAATTGCCTGCTCAATTGTATTAGTCGTTAATACACCATTTATAACTGGAATATTATGGTCAAGTGAAACATTGGCCATACCTTTAGACGCTTCACCTGCTACAAAATCAAAATGCGGTGTAGAGCCACGAATAACAGCACCTAAACCGATAATTGCATCATATTTACCCGTTTGTGCTAACTGCTGAATAGCCAGCGGCATTTCATATGCACCGGGTACTTTTACGACGCTAATCTTTGACTCAGATACGCCATGACGTTTAAGTGCATCTATCGCACCTGCTTCAAGACTATCTACAATAAAACTGTTGAATCGTGCGCTAACAATAACAAAATTACCTTCTTTATATTGCAGCTCGCCTTCTAGTATTTTTATATCTGACATTTTTTTCTCTTAATTAAATTTTCAATAATTTTACGAAGTATACAGGCTATTCTTCACCCGTTATATAATCGACAACTTCAAGACCAAAACCGGCGAGGCCGTGAATACGTTTAGGGGCAGATAAAAGTCGCATTTTATGCACGTTTAAATCCATTAATATCTGCGCACCTATACCGTGGGTTCTTAATTCTTCAGGGGAATCATTTATTTCTTTAGATTCTTCTTTATTATCCAGCATCCATTGCACTATTTGTCGTGCTGATTCTGGCTCACGTAAAATCACAATAACACCAGGCTCATCTGATTCGGCGACAGACTTCATTGCATCACGTAATGGCCAGCCGCATTTCTTACTCGAAGAAAGTACATCACACATGGTGTTTTCCATATGAACTCGTACACGAACTGGTTTTGCCGGGTCGATATCACCTTTTACCAGTGCCAGATGCAGGTCATTACCTATTGCATCCTGGTAAGCATATAAACGGAAATGCCCAAACTCATTTGGGAAATCACTTTCAGCAACACGCTCAACGGTTTTTTCATTTTGTATGCGGTAACGAATTAAATCTTCAATTGTCCCTATTTTAAGATCATGCTCTTTTGCAAAAGTCTCTAAATCAGGCCGTCTTGCCATAGTACCATCGTCATTTAAAATCTCGACGATAACAGCTGCGGCTTCAAAACCTGCAAGACGAGCCAGATCACAACCAGCTTCTGTATGCCCTGCTCTATTTAATACACCACCTGGTTGTGCTTTTAATGGAAACACATGCCCAGGCTGAACAATATCCTGTGACGAAGCACCTTCAGCAACAGCAGCCTGAATAGTTATTGCTCTGTCAGCCGCAGAAATACCCGTAGTAACACCTTCAGCCGCTTCAATACTAACGGTAAAGTTAGTGCCATGCATATCATCTGTATTATCGACCATTTGCGGCAGGCGTAATTGACGACAACGCTCTTCACTTAATGTAAGACAGATTAAACCTCGTCCATATCGTGCCATAAAATTAATGTCATCTGCACTACACGCTGAAGCAGCCATTAACAGGTCACCTTCATTCTCACGATCTTCATCATCCATAATGACGACCATTTTGCCTTGTTTTATATCTTCTATAATTTCTTCTATACTATTCAATGACATATGCAATATTCTTAATGTAGTTTCACTTTAAAAAACCATTCTCTGCGAGAAGGTTTCTGGTAATTTCTGTTTGCTGCGACTTATTATCACTGCCGTTAGCCGCACTTTCACCCATGATTAAGCGCTCAAGATAACGCGCCACCAGATCAACTTCAAGATTAACTTCTGAACCGGACTGATAACCGCCCATTATAGTTTCCTGCAGTGTATGCGGCACTATATTTAATTCAAACTGACATCCGTCAACCTTATTAACTGTCAGGCTTACACCATCTACGGTTATTGAACCTTTCATGGCGATATATTTTGCAAGCGACTTTGGTGCTTCAATAATAAAACGCACTGAACGCCCATCATCGTATCGGTCTATGACAACACCCAGGCCATCCACATGCCCACTAACCATGTGACCACCGAGTCTGGTTTGCAGGGTCAGGGCTTTTTCAAGATTAACGGTGCTACCTTCTTTTAACTGTTTAAGCGATGTGAGTGACAAAGTTTCGCCAGAAACATCTGCGCAGTAAGCATCAGAACGAAGTTCAATTGCGGTTAAACAAACACCATTCATGGCAATGCTATCACCGAGCTGAACATCGTGCATATTCATTTTGCCCGTTTGAATCCAGAAACGCGCATCCCCGCCTTTGTCTTCTATGCTTTCAATTTTGCCTAAAGATTCTATGATTCCGGTAAACATTATTCTTCCAGTGTCATCACTTGAACGCTAATCGGTAAACCTGATGAAGTATTAAATTCACAACCCGCTTCTACAGCCGCACGGGCAATTTCTTCAGCCGTATCTAAACGATCATACAATGCAAACATGGCACCCAATGCGAACTCAGAACCTGATCCAATGGCCCAGAATTTGTGATATTCACTTACTTCGCGTAATGAATACACCCCAAAGATACCTTTTTTATTACATATTAATGCATCAATATGGGTTGCTTCATAGGGGTCATCCTCTTCATCTTTCGAGTTTAAAAAGTAGTGCTCTTTTAAGATGGGATGTAATGATCGAAAAGTTTCAAATATACCGAGGCGCGAATCAAAATCGATTTCAATTTTGTCTTCTGTTAAAACAGACTCCATAACTAATGCATGGGCTGCACTGCCGACAATACCAAAATAACCCTCTTTATAAGCCTGTATTTTGTCATACTCACGATCATAAGCTGCGCCCATTCTGAGGTCACCAAATGTCGTTAAACTATCTGCTGCAATACAAACTTTACCGTTCTTTCTGACCACGACTATTGTGGACATAGTATTCTCTCTTATTATTTATTTCTAATTACTGTGTGATTATAAATGCACAGGCAAATAATATTATTTGCTATATCAATACTTTGGTATTGCCGTAATCCGCCAATCTTTACCTATTGAGCGGATATCTTTTATTTCTAAATCAATTCGTTCTGACATATTATTTAAATTTGGTAAATGAAATAATCCTTTAGCAGAATCACCCATAATATGTGGTGCCATATATAACACAATTTCATCAACAAGTTGTTGATCTAGTAATGCACCACATAACTCATTACCCGCTTCAACATGAACTTCATTCGCCTGGCGCTCTACTGCCAGGTATTTTAGGACGGCCTCTAAATCAAGCTTATTATTTTTTTCAGGCAGAGTAATAACATGTTCTGCCTGTTTAGTACTAAATACCAGTGTTTCACCGGGCTGCTGAAATATTTTACTACTGGTCGAGACCTTTAACTGGCTATCAATTATGCATCGAAGCGGTTGATGTATTATATCGGTTTTTAACTCCTGCGCAGTAATGCGTACATTCATTGACGGATCATCTGCGATTACTGTGCCACTTCCGGTTAAAACTACCGAGCTACGGGCGCGTAACTTCTGTACATCAAACCTGGCATGAGATCCTGTAATCCATTTACTCTCACCAGATGCCATAGCTGTTCGAGCATCTAAACTCATCGCCAGTTTTATGCGCACAAAAGATAAACCCGTTTTCATGCGTTTAATAAATCCCGGATTAATGTCTTCAGCTTCGGCCTGCATTAATCCGCTATGAGTTTTAATACCGGCCTTTTGCAATTTCATAAGACCTTTACCTGCAACTAGAGGGTTCGGGTCTAACATGGCACACACAACCCGACTTATACCTGATTTTATTAATGCATCAGCACAGGGTGGTGTTTTTCCATGATGACTACATGGCTCTAAACTCACATAAGCCGTAGCACCTTTTGCTTTTAATCCCGCCTGATTTAAAGCATGAATTTCTGCATGCGCTCCACCCGCCTGCTGATGGTAACCTTCTCCGATAATTTCATTATTTAATACAATGACACAACCCACTCTTGGATTTGGCTGTGTACTGTATAAACCTTTAGCTGCCAACTGTAATGCCTGTGACATATAAAAATTATCTTCTGAAGATTGAGTCATGATTTGATGGTTTTGTTTAGATATTTTATTATCAACTATGGATTGAAAACCGCTAATGTTTTTAGTTAATTGATGCTCTGTTAAACAGGTTTATTAATCTTTTGTTGTTCGAGCTTTTCTATGGTCTTTCGAAAAGCATCTACATCTTCAAAACTTAAATAAACAGAAGCAAAACGAATGTAAGCAACGTGATCAAGTGCCTGTAACTCTTCCATAACCCAGTCACCGATAGTACGACCATTCACTTCACGCTCACCCTGAGACATAAGTTTATGTTTTATATGACTAATGCTTTCTTCAATTTTTTCAACACTTACCGGGCGTTTTTCTAATGCTTTAGTAAAACCGGAACGTAACTTTGCTTCATCATAAGATTGACGAGTGCCATCCTGTTTAACAATACGAGGTAGACTTAACTCGGCTGTTTCATAAGTTGTAAAACGCTCAGAACACTCAACACACTCACGGCGACGGCGAACCTGATCGCCATCACCTCCGAGTCTTGAGTCTACTACACGCGTATCAGGCGCTTTACAAAAAGGACAATGCATTTTTACCCAGTCATTTATTAGTGTTTATGTATTTCTAATTATTTATTAAATAATTATTTGTAAACAGGTAGTTTGGCACAAATTTCAGAGACTTTATCCTGAACACCCTGTATTAAAGCCTCATCATCCATATTCGAAATAACATCACACATCCAGCCTGCTAGATCTACTGATTGCTGTGCGTTAAATCCACGGGTTGTTAATGCCGGTGTGCCCACACGAATACCCGATGTTACAAAGGGTGATTGTGGGTCATTAGGTACTGAGTTTTTATTAACCGTAATGTGCGCTTTACCTAATGCGTTTTCGACATCTTTACCTGTAAGCCCAGCTTTTATAAAACTCACCAGGAATAAATGATTTTCAGTTCCACCGGAAACCACATCATAACCACGATCCATAAATACCTTAGCCATAGCCTGTGCATTAACCACAACCTGTTTTTGATATTCAATATACTCGGGCTCCATGGCTTCTTTAAAGGCTACCGCTTTTGCTGCTATGACATGCATAAGGGGGCCGCCCTGTATACCCGGGAAGATTGCAGAATTGAACTTCCTGGCGATTTCTTCGTTTTCTTTAGCCAGAATCAAACCACCACGAGGACCACGTAACGTTTTATGGGTAGTTGATGTAACCACATCAGCAATTGGAACCGGGTTTGGATATATTCCTGCAGCTACCAGACCCGCCACGTGCGCCATATCAACAAACAGATACGCGCCTACTTCATCAGCGATATCGCGAAATTTCTGCCAGTCCATAATTTTAGAGTAAGCCGAGAAACCGGCAATAATCATTTTTGGTTTGTGTTCACGTGCAAGCTCGGCAACCTGCTCGTAATCAACTTCACCGGTTTCTTCTTTTAAACCGTATTGAACAGCATGATACATTTTGCCAGAGAAGCTCACTTTAGAGCCGTGAGTTAAGTGACCGCCGTGAGCCAGACTCATACCTAAAATTGTGTCACCTGGCTCACATAAAGCCATATAAACCGCTGCATTAGCCTGTGAACCTGAATGGGGCTGCACATTGGCATAATCAGCGCCAAATAATTTTTTCGCCCTATCAATCGCTAATTGTTCAGCTTTATCAACATACTCACAGCCACCGTAATAACGTTTTCCAGGGTAACCTTCAGCATATTTATTTGTTAACACAGAGCCCTGCGCCTGCATTACACGGGGGCTGGTATAGTTTTCAGAGGCAATTAGCTCTATGTGATCTTCCTGACGCTGGGCCTCTTCGTTAATAGAGTCCATTAATTCGTCGTCGTATCCCTGGATAGTCATATCTGCTGAAAACATGTGGCGTTATCTCCCATTAATTTAGGCTTGCGGTAAAAGCCGTATAGCATAGCTCATATGGGGGTTTGAGGCTAGTGGAGATACTACATATAGATTATCTTAATTAGGATAACAGGTTTATTGCGTCGGTTCAGAAGATGGCATTGAAATAATATTTTGCTCGGGTATGTATCGCATACCTTTAGGCGATGATAATTGAATTGATTTCATCTGTTCAGTAGAAACTGATCCAGTTGACACAGGAATAGCAAATGACCGAGATTGCAAGCCACCATCCACCACAATCGTTGCGAATACATTTACATAATGTAACCCAGATTGTTCTGGAATAACGCGAATGGTGACTACTTGTGTAGCCCCTTTTTGTAGTTGACTAAATTCATATTGCTGACTGGCATCCATCGATTTGATACTGTCCTGGGTCGTGTAATTCACCTTCAGCATCTCAGTCGATGTTTCAACTCTAACGCTTAATTTAATTTCCAGCTCTTCATTCAGTTCAGCTGTCTGAACAAATTCATAGGTCATAGAAACCGGCGCATGGGGTTTGCCTGGAAAGTTAACCACACTGTTTTGCAGGCGAGAGATTTTTGCTGCACCTTCATAAGCAGATGTTTGCGCAGCACTACTTATTTCAGTTGTTGTAACTTTATGGCCTTCTTGTGTCTTACCCTGTGTTTCCTGATTATGATTACAGGCAGAAAGTGAAAAAGCCGTCAGTATTAAAAATAAAACCTTGATGTTCATATATTTGAATCTCATTAAATTATCTCGCTGCCTTAAAATGCAACATGAACCGGTAATTGATCGGTTGCTCCGGGATTATTAGTTGTTTCTGAATCACCATAGATGTCAAGTATGGGATCTATGCTCTGCGCGCTGGTAAGCACATCTATACCATTTATCACACCAGTAAAATCTTTAATTTCTTTAGTAAAACTAAAAATACTGGTGAAAGCGGGTGTTGTTCTCTGCTCACCATTCAAAACATTAAAAATTTGTGTAAAGGTAAGATCAACAGTATCGTTTGTATCAGCATCTGAGTCTTCCATGTCATACAAAATTGACTGCACTGAACATTCACTAAACCATCCAGGGTTCGAACAACTATTATTTTCTACATTAATTAAAAAACCAATCCCTTGATCATCACCTGACACATCAATATATTTAGGATCACCAGTAACCATGCCTGAAAAAGCGTTACCAAAACCTTCACTGAAGGCTACACGCATATCTAAAATATCTGATGATGAATGCGGCCCACCGATGGAATCAGCACGAGAAAAATTATGTTCAAAATAATGACCCCATTCGTGAATAATTACGTGTCCATCGTATTCATCCGTATCGTTATCTGCGGCACCTAGAAGATAAATCTCAGTCCCATTAAAGTAAGATGTGCCTATTTGCCCCAGCGTTATATCACCTGAAGCTGTTGTATTATTTTCACTCCAGTTAATTTTTAGAGTTGGAAATGTTGTAGCCCCAGCGCCAGCCACTTTATCTTTTGCAAGACGTATGCTGTCGAGAATGGCAAAAGGAGCCGCTGATCGAGCTCCAGTATATTCTGAGGATGGAATAGACCAGCCACTACCAGCAAGGAAATCTGTATCAAAAGAACTAGCACCAGTAGAATCAACTGCTATATATGGTCCTTTTTGCATCACATAAGGTGCCTGACCTGAGGTATTATCTACAACAGAAAAATCATATAACGGGTTAGTTGATTTCATTTGTGCACGTACCTGTATGTATGCATTCTGGTTAGATGGAAATGAGATTGTATAGTCACCATCTGAATTCGTCACAACAAGACTATCTTCATTATAAATGCCATCATCACAGAAAACTTCAACCACTACACCCTGCGCCGGAACATTCACGCTTGCTGCATAATCCAAACTAGTGCCACTGTGAGGAACACGAGTAAACTTCACATTACCCGTTACATTAAATTCACCGGTTGCATTGCAACTCGAGGGTGCCTGAAAAACTGCTTCAATACCCTTGGTTGTTTCATCCTGAAGTGTACCAGTCGTTTTTTGTGACAATGTTGTATTAAGTATTTGTTTATCACTGGAACTTAAATATCCATATTCATTAATTTCAACCACATATTCCCCAACACCTAAATTACTAACCGTTAAAAACTCTGTATTTGACTGGGTAGATTCAGCATAATTGATAATAGCGCCGTTTTTAAATAAATATATATCTGGATCAGCAGGATTTAAACCAGATGTTCTAGTTGCTCTGACTGAAACGCTAGTGTTAGATGAGCTCACACTAAATTTTATAAAACGTGCAACACCAAGGCCGTTATAACCTCCATTTTCTAATGTAGTGCAAATATTTTGAGTCTGACTGTTTCCAGCATTCGTTACTTCTACATCGAAGCAGGTTTCTACAGCGCCATTACTCGTTGTAGTTGTGCTTGATGAGTCAGAGCTGGAACAGCCAATAATTGTCAGAAGGGGAAAAAGGAATACAATCTTATATAAACTTGTCATAGAGTATTTGTTATTAAAAACTTCCATTAGTTCAATATACCCTGTTTGGGTTATATTGTAATTTGAATATATTGTTCATTAATTCTAGTATACTAAACTAAAAACAAACTACTGACATTACTTCACAAAAATAACTAAAAAATCCTATGGCACAATATATTTACACAATGAATGGCGTGGGCAAAATTGTCCCACCTAAAAAAGAACTGCTTAAAAACATTAACCTTAACTTCTTTCCCGGCGCTAAAATCGGTGTATTAGGTTATAACGGGGCCGGTAAATCCACCCTGTTACGCATTATGGCCGGGCTAGATACGGATATTATTGGTGAAGCGCGGCCTCAGCCTGGTATTAATATTGGTTTCTTACAGCAGGAACCCGAACTTGATGAAAGCAAGGATGTTCGGGGTAATGTAGAAGAAGGCCTTAAGGTTGTTAAAGAAGCACAAAGCAAACTTGATGCAGTTTATGCCGCTTATGCGGAACCTGATGCGGATTTTGACGCGCTGGCCGCTGAACAGGCGCAGCTTGAAAACATTATTCAGGCGGCTGATGCGCATAATCTCGAGCACAAACTCGAAATTGCTGCTGACGCTCTACGCCTACCGCCCTGGGATGCTGATGTAAGTAAGTTATCCGGCGGTGAACGTCGCCGTGTTGCACTTTGTCGTTTATTACTGTCTGCCCCCGATATGTTAATTCTGGATGAGCCTACCAACCATCTTGACGCTGAATCTGTTGCCTGGTTAGAGCGTTTTCTGGCAGACTTCCCCGGCACGGTTGTCGCGGTAACCCATGATCGATATTTTCTCGACAATGTTGCAGGCTGGATACTCGAATTAGACCGCGGTCAGGGCATCCCCTGGGAGGGCAATTATTCTTCCTGGTTAGAACAGAAAGAAGCCCGACTTGAACGTGAAGAGAAAAAAGAAGCCGGTCGACAGAAAGCCATCAAAGCTGAGCTTGAGTGGGTACGCTCTAATGCCAAAGGCCGTCATGCCAAGAGTAAATCACGTTTAACTCGTTTTGAAGAGTTACAGTCAGATGATTACCAGCAACGCAGTGAGACCCAGTCTCTTTATATACCCCCTGGCCCGAGGCTTGGTGATTTAGTTGTTGAAGCGGTAAATATCAGTAAAAGCTTCGGTGACCGCCTGTTATACGAAAATGTTAACTTCAACCTGCCCAAAGGCGGAATTATTGGCATTATCGGCCCGAACGGTGCGGGTAAATCTACCCTGTTTAATATGATAGCCGGCACTGAAAAACCTGATTCTGGTGAATTCCGCATTGGTGAGTCAGTTGAAATTGCTTATGTTGATCAGAGCAGAGACTCATTAAATGGCGACAATTCTGTATGGGAGGAGATATCTGACGGCCTGGATAATATTGAAGTGGGCCGTTACACCACCTCTTCCCGTGCCTACGTTAGTCACTTTAACTTTAAGGGTGAGTCGCAGCAGAAAAAAATAAAGCAACTCTCCGGTGGTGAACGTAATCGAGTACATCTTGCCAAGTTAATGAAAAAAGGCGGCAACCTGTTATTACTTGATGAACCTACCAATGACCTTGATGTTGAGACTTTACGTGCATTAGAAGAAGCGATTCTTAACTTTCCCGGCTGTGCTGTTGTTATCTCCCATGACAGGTGGTTCCTCGACCGTATTGCGACTCATATACTCGCTTTTGAAGGTGATTCACAGGTAACCTGGTTTGAAGGCAACTACTCGGATTATGAAGAAGACCGTAAGAAACGCCTAGGAGATGATGCTGCCAATCCACACCGTATCAAATATAAACCCTTAAAGTAACAACCTTAGTAGACTTTAAATACGGATAAAACCGCGGTTAATTTCCCTGGTTGACTTAAAAAGTCAAAGGCAGGGAAAACCGCAAATAAACGCGAATGAACGCAAATATTAATTAATATCTCCTGAAGTCACATTACAAATAGCCGGTCTTCAACTCGTTCCCATGCTCCTGCGTGGGAACGAGATAATGCGGGTGTCCTGCTAATCGATGGGCGTCTAGCTAATCGCCCTACCAATCGACACGGATCAAATATAAACCTCTAAAGCAATAACCTTACCACGCTAAGGCACATCTCATTCGGGGAAAGACCGCCGTTGTTTGGCGCTCTGTCCCCTTAACCCAAGCCACTTGAAGATGTTCAGTGTAGTTACCCAGTCCTATTTACTCCAGCAAGCAATAACTCATCGCAATAGACATGCAAAAAAAGAGCTGATACATGGCCGCTTAAAAAGTAACCCCTGTTCCACCGAGACCACAATACCCATTTGGATTTTTTGCCAGATATTGCTGATGGTAATCTTCGGCATAGTAGAATTCAGCGACCTCAATTACTTCTGTTGTTATTTCGGGCAAGCCCTTTTGTGTTAATTTTTGCTGATATGAACTCTTAATTGAATCAGCTATTATTTTCTGTTGTTCTGAAAAATAATAAATACCCGAGCGATATTGAGTGCCTCTATCATTACCCTGCTGCATACCCTGTGTCGGATTATGACTTTCAAAAAAGAGCTTAACCAGCTTCTCATAACTACAAACTGACTCATCAAATACAACAAGAACAACTTCATTATGCCCGGTCATTCCTGAACAGACTTCCTGGTAAGTTGGGTTTTTGGTAATACCTGCTGCATAACCCACTGCAGTTGTGTAAACACCTTGCTGCAACCAGAACTTCTTTTCCGCTCCCCAGAAACAGCCTAAACCAAAAATAGCTTTAGAAAGACCCTGCGGAAATGGCTCAATTAATGTATTACCATTAACATAGTGAGATTCAGCAACGGGCATTATCTGCTCACGACCAGGTAATGCCTCTTCGGCATCAGGTAAATTATAGTTTTTATTGCCAAATAACATGATTAGTTACTTATTAGTTTGAATTTAAGTGTTTAGTAATATACTTGAATAGCATAGTTCACTAAATGAATCATAATTATGAACCGAGCAGAATAAAAAACAATGTTAGTTTTACTTTTGAATACACATTAATAATATGAAAATTTAATCGAAGTATTCAAATAACTTTCAGTAATAACCTTAATAAAGAACCTGAATTAAGCTTTTAAAAGCACAACCTGAATATAATAAAACCAGTATTACTGCTTAAACATTAAGACTTAAACTGTTATTTAAGCCATTAATTAGACTATTTAAATATATTCAACTTAAATAACACATAAAAGGTAGAATAAGCTGCCAATAAAATAATCATACTACCTGTTTGAAGTATTTATATAAATAAAAGAACAGAATATACTCAGACTTTATATATTTCTAAAACTGTTTTATTTAATAGTATTTTTATGTGTAGTTAATACAAAACTATGTTTTAATAGGCTAATATATAAAAAAGAGTTTAATTAACTTCTACGGAAACTAATTAAAAATACACCATAAAATGAATTAAAAACACAACAACACATCATGAGATTTAGTATGAATGATTCTGTCGATATACAACCAGCAACGGACCGCCGTGCACGCACACGTAGAGAAATAAAACAGCTAATAACAGAGAGAAATGAAGTGTTAGCGCTTTATTGTAACCTCGCAGGATGCGATGGAAGTAAAGTAACTTCTGCAGACGATATTGATGGTGAAACATTACAGGAGTTTTGTCAGTTACTAATTGATTATATTGCAACCGGTCACTTTGAACTATATAGCCGAATATCTGAAGGAAAAGAAAGACGCAACGAAATTATTAAACTTGCTAATACCATCTATCCACGTATTGAAAAAACAACAACACTTGCTGTTGAGTTTAACGATAATTACGATACGACAAATAACTATACAACGGAATTAAAAGACAAATTACCAGAAGAGCTTTCAAGATTGGGTGAAGAGTTAGCAACTCGTATTGAGCTAGAAGACCAGCTCATTAATACATTATTAACGCCAGAACCTGAGTCCGAGGCAATGTTACAATAATATTACAATTTAAACCTCATCATTCTTTAGTACTCATTACAATAAAGAATGCTGAGGTTTACTTAAGAAAAGCACCAGCTTTAGCTATTTTTGCTTAATAATAAAACAATGATGAATCTTCTGATTTCGCTTAAAGTCTTCAGGAATGGTTGATGCTGTAATATTCTCTATATTATATTTTTCACTTAAGGTCTTATCCAGTTTGAATTTTCTAAAGTTATTAGAAAATAATATAATCCCATTTTCAGCCAATAACTTCATAGCTGATTCAATTAAAAAAACATGATCTCGCTGCACATCAAACATATCTTGCATAGATTTTGAGTTTGAGAATGTTGGCGGATCTATAAAAATAAAGTTATAACGACTATTAGCATTTGCGTCACTGGATAACCACTTGATACAGTCTGCTTTTATAAACTCATGATCATTAACAGTCAGGTTATTAAGCTTAAAGTTTCTTATAGACCAGTTAATATATGTGTTAGACATATCAACACTGGTTGTTTTCGCTCCGGCAAAAGCGGCATAAACTGAAACTGAAGAGGTATATGAAAATAGATTTAAAAACTCAACAGGCTTTTTCTCAGCTTTAATCTTATCAAACACGATTTGTCGGGTTAATCGCTGATCTAGAAACAAGCCTGTATCCAGATAATCGGTAAGATTTATATAAAAGTTAAATCCACCCTCCTCTACTATAAAGAAATTACGATCATCATTCTGTTTTTCGTATTGTGACAAACCCTTTTGTTGGCGCCTTGTTTTTACAACAATATCTTCTTTCTTTAAATCCACAACTTCAGGGATAACATCAATTAATAAATCAAATCGTTGTTTCGCTTTATTTATTTCTATAGTCGATGGTGCCTGAAATTCCTGTACATGCACTTTATCACCGTAAACATCAATTGCCGCCGCATACTCCGGAATATCTGCAGAGTACAATCTATAACATTCAATTTTATTTTTTCTGGCCCAACGTCCAATGTGTTTATAGTTTTTCTTCAGGCGATTTAATATAGCGGTTCTATGCTCGGTATATTTAACATCCCTTTCGAGTTTTCTTTCAGCAGATAAAGCGGGTCTTATTTGATATTGAAGTAATTTGCATTTAATCGCCCCGTTAAA